>JAWLGL010000121.1:0-817 GCA_041685035.1 Clostridia bacterium | reverse complement strand
GTACCGCAGACTCCGTGAAGACCAAAAAAAAGATTTCAATGCTGTTGTTATTTGTATTATGGATGTGTCAGGCTCCATGGACCAAACAAAGAAGTACCTTGCAAGAAGTTTTTACTTTTTGATGTATCAGTTCCTAAGGCTCAGATATGCAAATGTGGAAATAGTTTTTATTTCTCATACCACTACCGCAAAGGAAGTTACTGAAGATGAATTTTTCCATAAGGGTGAGTCGGGTGGAACCTATATAAGCAGTGGTTATGAAAAAGCGCTGGAGATAATTGAGACTAGGTATAACCCTTCAAGCTGGAATGTATATGCCTTTCACTGCAGTGATGGAGACAACTGGTCTGAAGATAACAAAAGGACGGTTGAGATGGCTCAACAGCTCTGTGAAATATGTAACCTTTTCGGTTTTGGGGAAATCACACCCGGATATTATTCGACCTCAAGTACAATCAGGAGTGAGCTTGAAGCTATTAATCAAAAAAACTTCTCCATGGTTTCCATAAACAAGAAAGAGGATTTGTATCCAGCTCTCAAGAAGCTCCTGGAGAAGGAGGGAGGAAGCATCTATGAGTGATTACAGTATGAAAGAACTCCAGGAATGGAATGAGAAGATAGAAAAGATAGTACAGGAGGAAGGACTTGACTATTATCAGCAGGAGTTTGAGATAGTAAGCCAGGAGGATATGATAGGCTATGAAGCTTATGTAGGTATGCCGTCGCACTATCCTCACTGGAGTTTCGGCAAGGCATATGAAAGAGCCAAGACCTTGAATAAATATAATCTTCAGGGTCTTCCGTATGAGATGGTGAT
>JAWLGL010000120.1:0-6743 GCA_041685035.1 Clostridia bacterium | reverse complement strand
GCAGCATGCTGTGGCAGCAGGTTTGACCTGAACATGCTGTCAATTATCAACCAGAAGCCACAGGTTGAAACTTCGGATGACTTATGGGAAGCACTATCAGAAGGGCTTATTATACCTATTGGTGACAGCTATAAGTCAATTAGTAATAACTATACTAATGATATTTTATATAAATTTTCACATGATAGGATCCAGCAGGCTGCATATTCACTAATTGCAGACAATACGAAAAAACAGGTTCATTATGAAATTGGAATGCTTTTACTGGAGAATATTCGTCAAGAAGACTACGAGGAGAAGATTTTTAATATTACTAACCATTTGAATATCGGTTCAGAGTTAGTTAACAATCAGGAGGAGAGAGAAAGGCTATCCAAGCTGAATTTATATGCAGGTAAAAAGGCAAGAACATCGATGGCTTATGAGCTTGCATATGAATATTTAATAAAAGGTATGGAGCTGTTGGCCAAAGATTGCTGGAAGAATCAGTATGAGCTTGCTATTGATCTATATACCGAAGCTGCAGAAACAGCCTATCTGAATACGAAATATAGTGATATGGATGAATATGTAAAAGAGGTCTTAGAGCATGCGAGAACGCTCCTGAATAAGGTTAATATATATGAGATAAAAATCCGGTCATTTGTCGCAAAGGGTAATAGGCTGGAGGCTCTATCTACCGGATTTCATGTCTTAAGACTTTTAGGCATTCATCTGCCTGAAAAACCTACTGAAATTGACGTATTTATTGAATATATTAAGACCAAGTTGATACTTTTTAGGAAGAGTGCCAAGAGTCTATGTAATCTACCAACAATGACAGAAGAACTGAAACTGGCAACCGTTAGGATATTGTACCAGATTACATCTTCTGCATATATTGCAAGACCATTGTTATGCCCGATTCTCAATATGAAAATGGTTCATCTATCAATTAAATATGGTAATGAATCTCTTACTCCTTTTGGATATGGAGGATATGCTATTGTAGATTTTTCTTTGGGAAATCTTAAGTCCGGTATAAAGGTGGGCAAACTGGTTGATGAAATATTTAAACAATACAGCTGTAAAGAAAATGAGGCCGCTTACTTTTTTACCTACAACCTTTTAATTTCATTCTATGACAAGCATCCAAAAGAGTTACTGCAAGACTTACACAGAGGGTATTTATCAGGAGTAGAAACAGGTGATTTTGAGTATGCAGCTTTTTGTATATATCTTACTATTAACTACAGCCTTCATATCGGAGTTGAGCTAAACGAACTTGCAAATAAATCTGAGTATGCAATAGGTGTAATAAGCAGATTAAAACAGGAGACAACTCTTCCATACTCAAAATTCTATCATCAATTAATACTAAACCTTCTTGACCGTTCCCAAGACCCGAGTAAATTAACTGGTGATATTGTTAATGAAGATAAGCTTTTGGAAAAATATTTTAAAGATAACGACCTTGGAGAGGTCTGCGTAGTATATACTGTTAAAATGATGATGAGCTTTTTGTTTGAGCACTTTGATGAAGCAGTAATAAGTTCGAAAAATGCCAGGAAGTATTTAAGTTCAAATATTTCAGTCTACACCGTACCCATATTCTATTTCTATGATTCTTTGACTTGGTTAGCAGTATATAACAGTTTGGGAAAGGAAAGGGGAAGTATTTTAAGAAGAGTAAATGCTAATCAGAGATGGATGAAAAAATATGCACGTTTTGGGGCCATGAACTTTCTTCACAAATACTATCTGGTTGAAGCAGAGAAAGCTAGAGTACTGGACAATGAGCTGGATGCAATGAAGTATTACCACAAAGCTGTAAAAGAGGCGGCCCAGAATGGTTATGTTAATGAGGAAGGATTAGCTAATGAGCTTGCAGGCAAGTATTATTTGTCTAAGGGAATGGATAAGGTAGCTAAAAACCATCTTATGGATGCGAGACACTGTTATCAGAAGTGGGGGGCTGCAGCCAAGGTTAGCAAACTTGAAGAAGCTTATCCTGACATTTTTATAAATGTTAAGAATGTACAGCAAACCATAAGCAGTATCTACTCAACAATGTCTACAACCGCGACTGCCAGTACTACCCTGGGGAATATATCACAAGCTATAGATTTAACTTCTATTATTAAGGCCTCACAGACAATATCCGGAGAGATAGTTCACGATAGGCTTGTAGAAAAATTAATGAAGATTGTTATTGAAAGTGCTGGAGCTGAACGAGTTTTACTGATTCTAGAGAAGGACGGTAATCTTTATATTGATTCGGAATACAACACTACTGAACAAAGAGTGAGAAATATCGGACTTGCATGTGTACCCAGTAATCTTAACAATAGAATAGGTAATCTGATTCCTATATCAATAATAAACTATGTAGAACATACCAATGAAACAGTAGTGCTGTTTGATGCCGGAAAAGAAGGAAAATTCACCACAGATGCTTATACTGTTAAAAGACATCCACGGTCGGTACTTTGTATGCCTCTGGTTTATCAGAGAAAACTTAGAGGGATTCTATACCTTGAGAATAATCTTACTCCCGGTGCATTTTCTGAAGACAGGGTAAGGATACTTGAACTGCTGTCTGCGCAGATGGTTATATCCATTGAAAATGCCGGTGTATATGCACATTTGGAGGAGCTTGTACAAAAAAGAACTGAGGAATTGACAATCGAAATTGAAGAGCGTAAAAAAGCTGAAAAGCTTCTTGAAGAAATGGCAACGCATGATATGCTGACAGACCTTCCTAACCGCCGTTTGTTCCATGAACGATTGGAACAGATATTGAACATGTCCAAGAGAAATGAATTCCGTTTTGCAGTACTATTCATTGACTTGGATGGTTTTAAGGCAATTAATGATACTATGGGACATGAAAATGGAGATTTAGTACTAAAAGCTGTAGCTGAGAGGTTGAAAAGCTGTGTCAGGAAACATGAGACGGTTGCAAGGCTTGGGGGAGATGAATTTACCGTTATTATGGAGAATATTAAACACTTGGCCGATATAGAAATTGTAGCAAAAAGGATTATTGATACCGTAGCTAAGCCTATACCTCTAGGTGAAAAACAAGGATATGTTACGGCCAGCGTGGGAATCAGTGTTTATCCTAACGATGGCGACGATGTTCAGACTTTAGTTACAAAGGCTGATGATGCAATGTACAAGGCAAAGAATTCCGGTAAGAATAAATATTTATTTACTGATCCTACGATTCTCCAGAGCGGAAAGGCTGTAAAATAATTCTCACTGCTTAAAGATCGATAGTTAATTCCCATCAATAATCATAATTTATTGGACTAAATTTAACGCTTGTGTATGAAATATGCTTTTGATGAAAGCCCCAATTTAACCTGCTTAAATACGACTCAAGTATCAGACTAATGCTGCTGTCCTTGAAAGGGAGGAGAACATGAAAAGCGGAGTTAGCAAAAGTCAGTCCCTAAAAAATATGAGCCGCAAAAAGAATAAAAATGCAGACATTGCAATTATCGGTATGGCGTGCCGTTTCCCGGATGCTGATGACTATACACAATTTTGGAGCAATCTTGTTGGTGGAGTCAATTCGATAAAAGAGATACCCAAAAACCGCTGGGATATCAACCAGTATTACTCACCCGACATAAATGAGCCAAACAAAAGTATTAGTAAATGGTGCGGACTTCTCAATGACGTTGATAAGTTTGACAACAGCTTCTTTAATATTTCTCCCCATGAAGCAAATAACATGGATCCCCAGCAAAGGCTCCTGCTTGAGGAAACATGGCACTGCATAGAAGATTCAGGTGTTCCCCTTTCAATGCTTCAGAAAAGAAAAACATCTGTATATGTAGGTGTAATGACTGCAGACTACCGGCAGGAGGCAGTCAAGCCGGATGTCGAAACCGATAGTTATGCATGCCTGGGAAGTTACGAATGCATGTTGGCAAATAGAATATCTTACATATTTAACTTTAACGGCTATAGTATGTCGGTAAATGCAGCCTGTGCCTCATCGCTTGTTTCAATACATGAGGCCAAGCGTTCCCTGGTTATGGGCGAAAGCGATTATGCCGTTGCAAGTGGTGTAAGTCTGAATCTTCATCCCTGGAAATATATTTCCTTTTCAAAGTCACGTATGCTTAGTCCTGACGGTCAATGCAAAACCTTTGACAAGGATGCCAATGGGTATGTTCCGGGCGAAGGTGCAGGAGTACTTCTCCTTCAGCGCCTGGATGAAGCATTGAAAGACGGGAATCACATTTATGGGATAATAAAGGGGTCAGGAGTAAATCACGGTGGAAAAACCTTGTCAATCACTGCTCCACGTGTGGAAGCTCAGCAGAATGTTATTTTATCTGCATATGAAGATGCCGGGATTAGTCCTGAAACAGTAACCTATGTTGAAGCACACGGAACAGGAACCTCTTTGGGGGACCCCATTGAGATTGAGGCCTTGACGCAGGCTTTCAGAAAGTACACAGACAAGAACCGGTTCTGCAGGATAGGCTCGGTAAAAACCAATATAGGTCACCTTGAAGCTGCAGCAGGAATAGCTGGACTTATTAAGGTGCTTTTGATGATGAGAAATAAAAAAATTCCTAAAACCCTAAATATAAAAACTTTAAATCCTGTTATCAAGTTTGAGAGGTCGCCGTTCATTGCTGCTACAGAATTGACAGATTGGCACAGACCAGGAGAAATCCAGCCTTTACGTGCAGGTATAAGCTCATTCGGATTTGGTGGAGTAAATTCACATGTGTTGGTAGAAGAGTATGTTGGAAAAAAGCAAGAAAATAGACAAGCAAATGGTGACTCAAGCGAAATATTTGTCCTATCCGCCAAAACTCCTGACAGTCTAAAAGGTATTGTAGAAAATTGGAATTCTTTCATTGAAAAGAAGGAATATGATGAATATTCTTTGAATGATATATGTGCTACACTCCTGACCGGAAGAGAAGCATTCAGCTGCAGAGTAGGGAAATGTGTAAACAGTATTGAGGAGATAAAAGATTTTCTGGAAACGGTTAAGATAGGTTCTATTCATAAAAAGGATGATAAGGCATGGTGCCTGCGAATTGGTGAGGTCTCCTATAATAGTTTTAGTGATATTGAAGAATTGACAAATTTTGATATATACAGGGAGAAGCTTGAGCATATTCTGGAGCAGCTTGCTGCCATAGATGTTCAGCTGCCCGCTAAATTTAAAAGGCGGCCATGGTATAAGAAACATCTTCCACTGTTCTCATTTATTGCAGGTTATTCTTACATATTGACTTTATTTGAACTGGGGTTCAACCCAAAGGTTATAACCTCTGAAAGAAGAGGAATATGGATAGGGCTTGCTGCAAACAGGATTGTTAGTCTTGAGGATGCTTTGGCAGTGCTAAGTGGCAAGAAGAAAGTAGAGGAGATAAAATTATCCCGACCTGAGATTGATTATTATGATTCTCTAACCGGCAGCACATTCAAACCTTTTATGTTTGATGAAGAATACTTCCGTTTACTCATAGACGGAATCAACATCCAGAAGCAACTGCTGAGCGAAATAATAGTAGACGGAGATGTACGTCTTGAAAACGTTCTAAATAAAGCTGTTGTAGAAAGAGAAGATGACACCCGGTTGGGGATACTACTTGTGAAAAACGGTACAATTACGGTCGAGCAACTGCAAAGTGCTTTGGCTGAACAGGGTGCTACGGGAGAGATACTTGGTGAGATTCTGGTTGAAAAAGGATACTGCACCGTAAAAGATTTAGAAAAGTCACTGAGGGAACAGCAGGTTCTGCGGGAATACGTTGATGAGGCACGGATGTTGAGTGTCAGCCAGTACACATTTAAATTCTACATGGAGGAATGGAATAGTGTTCTGAAATCTGCAGGTTATAATAATATTATGGATATGCTCCAGGATGAGGAGCTCTTGTCCTTAGATACAAAGGAATTGGCTAAAAAGCAGCTGCTGCTGATAATCATCGTAAGTTCCCTTCGCAGGCTCAATAAAAAGTGGAATTTAACCGAGCAAAGGTTGATTGGCAACCAGAAATTTTATGAATTATTGGATTTAGTAGTTGATGAAGTAATGCCTAAGGATATTCTTGTCCAGATACTAACAGGCAAGAATCCCGATTTCATCCAGGCGGCAGAAATCCTTAATAAGCGTCAGGACAGAATAAACCTCCAGAATAGTTATGAATACTTAAAGAGCCGAAACCAGTACTTGCAAGAAATTGATTCTTTTCCAGAATGGATTAAAGAAGTATGGTCTGCACCTTTACTTGTTCCAGAAGGTAAAGATATGGCTTATCTAAATTACGGGATAAATACCCAATATAACCATCCATCCAATCTGGTGAACATAGATACTGCACGGAATACAGATACGGCCTTTAAAGAAATACTATTGGAACTGTGGTTAAACGGGGTTCATATAAAATGGGATATTTTATATCCTAAGGGTACATACAAGAGGATACCCTTACCGAAATACACATTTAGCAGGCAGTCTTTCTGGCTGCCAGGCAGCGTCTCTTCAGACAGAGCTGGAATCAAGGGACACGGTACGTTGATTGATAAGAATGTGTCTGACCTTAAAGGAGTTAAGTATGAGACCAGGATTTCAGGCAGCGAATTTTATGTTGCAGGTCACATAGTTCATGAGAGAATGATATTACCTGGTGTTGTTTATCTCGAGATGGTACGCCAGGCAGGTCAAGCAGCGGGAGAAAAAGAGATTGGACAAATAAAAAATGTTATCTGGGCAAAACCTG
>JAWLGL010000119.1:0-6767 GCA_041685035.1 Clostridia bacterium | reverse complement strand
TTCCTCAAAGATAATCCCGATATATCTAAAGAGATTGAAAAGAAGATACGGGATAACTTTAACGAAGCCTTTGTAAAAAGTATGGCTTCCTTTGAACCGGAAGGTTTGGAGCAATAGTTGATTATAACCAGGGTAGACAAGCTGAGCACAAAAGGAACTGTTTATTCGGTGTTTATTGATGGAGAATTGGCTTTTGAAGTTTCAGAACATGAACTGTTTAAGCTTGGAATATATGAAGGCAAAGCTATTGAGAAGGAGGAACTTGCCTGGTTGAAAAACCAGGCACGGATTTCTTTTGCAAGATCTGAAGCAGTAAGATATATTTCCCGCAGTTTGAAGACAGTACATGAAGTCAGGAGAAAACTCCAATCAAACTATGATGAAGAGGTTATAGAAGCAGTCATTTCGCAGTTGATACAGAACAGGTACCTTGATGATGAACGCTATACAGATAAGTACATTGCCGAGAGAAAAAAGCTGGGTAATTTTTCCCTTAAAGCTGTGAAGTACCATCTTGGGGAAAAAGGAATCCCACGTGAAATTGTTGAGAAGAAGCTGACTGAAGCGGATTATGACGAGGGAATCTGTGCGAGGAGACTGCTGGAGAAAAGGCTGAGACGCTCCAAAATATATGATAAGGACAAAACAATGCAATATCTGTATTCCAAGGGGTTCTCGATGGATACAATTAATGAAGTTTTAAAAGGAAATGAGGAAGGGGATTAGCCCTTCCTCATTTCCTTTTATCAGTTTTCAAGTTTGTCTCTTAAGCGGCCTAAAAGAAGGATATTAGTGAAAAGTTATTTGTACTTTCCTCATTGTTTGATATAATATGCTCGTTCAAAACAATACTTTGGAAGATTATTGAGGTGCCGGTGTGATAAAATGCAACAACGTGGTTGTAAGGCCAATAGAGAAGGAAGAGCTATCCCTCATACAGAAGTGGTACAATGATGATGAGGTGATGTATTGGGCTTCAGGGTCCAAGCCTGACATGATGGTTTCAATGAGCTATCTGGAGGAAGTATGGTACGATGAAATATATTCGGATTCTTCCACCAGGATGATGATAGAGACCGAAGCCGGTGTACCCATAGGAATAATAGGATATCGGAATATGAACCTGCAGGAGAGAAGGTGTAGATTATCGGTCTTTATCGGCGAGAAGGAGTACTGGGGCAAGAGGTATGGAGCTGATGCTGTAAAGGCTTATACAAAATTCCTGATAAACAGATGGAATCTTAATAGGGTTGAAGCCGATACATGGGATGGAAATGATAGAGCTGTAAAGTGTTTTGAAAAATGTGGATACAGAATTGAAGGAAGGCTTCGTAATGCAAAATATATAGATGGACAGTACAGGGATGAAATTATTCTGGGAATACTAAGCCAGGAGCTTCAGCAGGATATATAAAAATATATTGGAGGTAGATTGAATAATGAAAGAAAGTATAATCAGGGATATATCGCTTGCGGAATCAGGAAGAAAGAAGATTGAGTGGGTAAGAAAAAATATGCCCTTGTTAAGGAACCTGGAGGACGATTTCGCCAGGAACCAGTATTTTAAGGGTTTGAGAGTTACGGTTTCGGTTCATCTGGAGGCAAAAACGGCTTACCTTGCAAAGGTATTTGCAGCTGGCGGGGCCGAGGTTGCAGTGACGGGCAGCAATCCTCTTTCTACCCAGGACGATGTTGCAGCTGGGTTGGTCAAGGATGGCTTGAATGTATACGCCTGGTACAATGCTTCGGACGAAGAATACAAAGAGCACTTGAATGATGCGCTTGATATCAGGCCTAATATTGTTATAGATGACGGGGGAGACCTTGTTCATTTACTGCATACAACAAGGCAGGATTTGCTTGCAGATGTGATGGGAGGATGCGAGGAGACTACTACCGGGGTACTGAGACTGCGTGCAATGGAGAAGGAGGGTATACTCAAGTTTCCCATGATTTCAGTCAACGATGCTTTTTGTAAATACCTTTTCGATAACAGGTATGGCACAGGACAGTCGGTCTGGGACGGCATCATGAGAACCACCAACCTTATTGTCAGCGGGAAGAATGTAGTAGTTGTCGGCTACGGTTGGTGCGGCAAGGGTGTTGCAATGAGGGCCAAAGGCCTTGGGGCGAATGTTGTTGTGTGTGAAGTTGATTCTATCAAGGCTATAGAAGCTGTAATGGACGGGTTCAGGGTTATGAAAATGGAGGAGGCAGCAAGGCTGGGAGACTTCTTTGTTACAGTTACAGGCTGCAGCAAGGTAATAACCGGTGAACACTACAAGCTTATGAAGGACGGTGCGGTTCTTGCCAATGCAGGCCATTTTGATGTAGAAGTCTGGAAACCCGACCTTGAAGCAATGGCGGTTGATAAACGGGAGCAGAGAAAGAACATTATGGGCTACAGGATGAAAGATGGTAGATGGATAAACCTGCTTGCAGAGGGGAGATTGGTGAATCTGGCTGCAGGGGACGGACATCCGGCCGAGATAATGGATATGAGTTTTGCACTTCAGGCTCTTTCGGCAAAACATGTTGCAGAAAACTATAAGGACCTTGAAAACAAGGTATATCAAGTACCCGGTAGTATTGACAGATATGTTGCTGAATTGAAGCTTAAATCCTGGGATATAGAAATAGACAGGCTGTCGGAGGAACAGGAGAAATATCTTTCAGGCTGGGGAGAATGAAACCAGCTATTAGCTTGTGGCTCTTAGCTCCTGGCTAAACCTTAAAATCAACAGCCAACAGCTAATAGCAAATAGCGTTTTTGAGCAAAAAGGGGGAATCTATGGATACTTTAATCAGAAATGCAAGAATTTTAACCATGGACGAATCAGTAGGCATAATCGATAACGGCTGTGTGGCTGTCAGGGATGATAGTATATATTTTGTCGGAAAGGGAGAGGTCATACCTCCGGATTTCTCCTCGTATAATACGATAGATGCCAAGGGCAAGCTTGTCATGCCAGGTCTGGTAAATGCACATACGCATACTGCAATGAGTCTGCTCAGAAATTATGCAGATGATTTGCCGTTGGAAGAATGGCTATTTGAGAAAATTTTTCCCGTAGAAGACAAGCTGGCTGGACAGGATGTTTACCTTGGTACACTGCTGGGTATTGCCGAGATGATAAGGACCGGTACTACTACATTTGCTGATATGTATTTCTTTATGGAGGAAGTTGCTAATGCTGTAGATGAAACAGGTATCAGAGCCAATATCGCAAGGGGGCTGCAGTGCTTTGAGGAAGAGTTTGATGCAGAGGCAGATGTTAAACTGAGAGAGGCAAGGGAGCTCTATAATAACTGGCATGGAAAGGCTGACGGCAGGATACGGGTCTTTATAGGGCCGCATGCTGTATATACATGTACACCGGGTTACCTTAAAGAGGCCGCTGCGCTTGCAAAAGAACTCAATACCGGAATCCATATACACCTTTCTGAAACCAGGAAGGAGGTTCAGGACTGCAGAAAGAGCTTTCAGCGTACTCCTATAGAGCACTGTCTGGAAGAAGGAATCTTTGATGTGCCGGTGATTGCGGCGCATTGTGTGCACCTGACCGATAATGATATGCATATACTTGCTGAGAAGAATGTAAATGTGGTACACAATCCCGGAAGCAACCTCAAGCTGGGCAGTGGAATTGCCAGGCTGCCGGAGATGCTGCACAAGGATATAAATGTTTGCCTGGGGACTGATGGCCCTGCAAGCAATAATAACCTGGATATGTTTGAGGAGATACGATTGGCAGCTCTGGTAAGCAAGGGATTCCACATGAACCCTTCCCTTATTACTGCCCGACAGGCCCTCAAAATGGCTGTAACAAATGGAGCAAAGGCGCTTGGAATTGATGATGAGGTTGGCATGATAAAGGCGGGCATGAAGGCTGATATCATTATCATTGATACCAACAGGGTAAATTATACTCCGAGAAATAATATTATTTCGGCCCTTGTATATTCTTCAAACAGCCTTGATGTGGAGACTGTGATGGTCAACGGCAAGGTATTGATGGAGAAAAGGGAGCTTAAGACCATTGATGAGGAGAAAGTCATACATAAGATTTACAGCAGGAACAGGGTCAAGCAGATAGTTTAGTTCTGTGCTTTGAATCTGGTTGAAAAAATTCAAATTTCCTGCTACAATAATGCTTACTGACTATTAATGCTGATGTGGCTCAGTCGGTAGAGCAGCTCACTCGTAATGAGCAGGTCGCCGGTTCAAATCCGGCCATCAGCTCCAAAAAACAAGGGGACTTAAATCCAAGCCCCCTTGTTTTTTCATCTGATTCTAAATTATTAGGCCTATAAACCTACAGATATAGGACTTCCAGTTTATTGTATCCAAGCCATCAAAACATTATAATATAATTAGGATGTTTTGACTTTTTCATTTCAATTCTTAACGTACTCTATTTTCAGGAGGGGTAACATGTTTATTAGAAGAAAATCAGTTTTGCTTTTAATTTCACTCTTTGTACTTCTTGCATTCTCTTGCACAGCACTTGCAGAGAGGACAGGCCCGAACAAATTCAAGGATATAAAGCCAGGCCATTGGGCAAGTGAAGCAATATCTAAAATGGTTGACAAAAAGATAATCTCAGGTTACCCGGATATGACCTTCAAGCCCAACAGCACAATTACAAGGGCCGAGTTCGCTAAAATGATGGTGCTGGCTCTTAACCTCAGCGTTAAAGAGACTGAAACAGCCACTTTCAAGGATGTTTACAGTGACAATTGGGTTTACCCGTATGTAGAAAGCGCCAAATACTATCTTACAGGTTTCAGGACATCAGGCGGCGACTATTTCAGGCCCAACAGGAAGGCTGCAAGGGAGGACATGGCGGTTGCGCTTGTTAAAGCTCTTGGGTATGCCAACCAGAATCCTGACATGAGCATTCTTGACAGATATACTGACAGCAGTTCAATATCTCCAAATCTACGGAAGTATGTTGCAATAGCAATTGAAAAAAGAATAATGCAGGGATACAACCTGGGTAAGAGCGGCAAAATGATGTTCAAGCCCCAAGTGCCGCTAACCCGTGCAGAATCGGCAGTTTTGTTAAGCGGACTGATGAGGGAAGAAAAGGTGACATATGATGATGGTTATCAGCCTCCAGGCGAAATAATGCTTCCTGAGAATACTGAACTCAAAAAGGATAACTTAAAGAAAGAGAAAGTAAAGAAGGAACAAGAGAAAAAGACATATACAATCCCCAAGATACATGCAAAGGTACATGACGGCAAGGTATTAATGTCATGGAATAAGATTACGGATAAGGGATTGCAGGGGTACAAGGTTGTAGTTTCTAAATACAACGCCAGTCCCAGTTATCCTAACGATGGGTATCTTTTCTGGATAACCGACAGGAATAAGACATCGGTTACAATAGATAACAGTGAACCCTATAAGAACGGTGACTTTGGAAAGCACCTTGTACCTGGGGAAAAGTACTATTTCAGCGTTACTGCTGTTTATCAGGACAAAAAAGTTGCAGGGAAGACAGTTAGGCTTATATATCCTAAAGCAGAATAAATCATAAGATACTTACAATGAGTTTTTTTACCAAAAACATATTGATAGCCGAACTTAAATGATGTATAATTTTCTTTATACATTTAAGTAAAAAACTTCAAGGTATGACTTTCCATAATTGAAAGAGAAAGGACGTGTATTCCAATGTACCGCTAAATTTTAGTGGGAACAGGTAAGAGGAAAAAACAGAAGAAGTAGAAAACCCATAAAAAAAGAGGGGGATGTTATGTCAAAGAACGGTCGTAGCAAAAGAATGCCGTTGAAGAAAAATGGAAAGAACAAGGCTGTTAACCAGAATAATGCTAAGAATGATGAAACAGTCACCAAGCTTGCCAATTATGTGGCTTGTGGGCTGACACCGCATACCATTTCAATAAAACTGGATATGGAGATTGAGGCAATTCATGAACTGATGAACAGTGAGGAGATGCACAAGCTCCTGCGGAAGAGAGGCAAGAAAGCCTGCAGGACTGCCAGCAACTGGCTCGAGAAGCATTCTACAACATTATGCGAGTCGGATGACATAGCTGCAGATGCCTAATAGACCGTAAAAAAGCCGAGAATTTATCTCGGCTTTTTTGTCTGCGTGCATTTTCAGAACTATGTTCAGTATAGAGGACAATGTATATACTAATAGTCCCGGTAGTATGGTTGTGTGCTTCCAGGCTGATATTGTCTGATAACACCGCAGGCCAGACGTTTTCCGGCTGCACCTGCAGGCTGGGTTCTATAGTCATCAGGATTCTCGTGGATTATAATCGATTTACCTAGGATATCCGATACTCTGAATCTGTTTGTAAAAAAACACATTCGTGCATATCCCCGGTTTGAAAATAATACAGGAAAGTCTCCTGCGTGATTACCATGAGGTTGATTGTCAGGATTCCAATGCTCTCCTGCAGCCTCGAACGGTTCATTCGGATTGCCTGTCTCACAGCTGCCGAATTCATGTATATGGAACCCGTGCGGACCGACGGGTGGTTTATCATAATCTGCAGGTTTGTAGGGTGGAAGTCCATTAACCATAACGCATACTTCTACTCCACCAGGTACATCTCTGAATACTACAGTACCCCTGATATCCGGCTCAAGCGGGCCGCCCCGGACACTTGCTACAGCTATCATATTTTAATTCCTCCTAGAACAATTACCTGTTTATGTATAATATGTCTGGGCAGTCTGTATAGTGTCAAGGGGACGGTTCTTTTGACATTAGTAATGTCAAAAG
>JAWLGL010000118.1:2986-6859 GCA_041685035.1 Clostridia bacterium | reverse complement strand
CCTGGACTTCTCTGAACGCAGCCAAGGCGTTGGAAAAGTCCTTTTATCTTGATGTTTACAGGCCACCTGTATATATCATTCCAATACTGGTATCGGGAATCATATTCTCATGGGAAAAATTTTATATTGGAGTAATCATTTTTCAGGTTCTACTCTCAATGCTCAGCACTATACTGATTTATAAAATTTCTCTGTTCATCCTGGCACGAAGGCTGGCAGGTTTTTTTACCGCGCTTGTGGTTAACCTTAGTATTGCCGTCTATGGATGGGACTTCATGGTTATGACCGAAAGCCTGTCAATCTTTTTGATAACACTAATTACCTACCTGATTCTTGTATATTTCAGAGAAGAAAAAAAACTACTGCTGTATTACCTGACAGGTGCAGTAACCCTTGCCATATTCACAAAACCTTTTTTTATTTTCCTTCCACCGGTAATACTGGCTGTCTTTATTATTAATTACCTGTTGGGCGGCAGTAAAAAGCAGAGGGCCAGCTTAAAAACTATTGCAGCAGGTTGTATAATAATATATTTACTGGTTGTGGGTTACTCCCTTCTTAATTTCAAGGTAAACGGCTTTTGGGGAATGACCTCAGTGAGCAACGTAAATATATTCGGAAAAATCCTCCAGTATGAAATGGAACATCTGGGAGATAACTTAAATTTGAAAAGCGATATTTCATGTGCATATACAACTACAGTAAAGGATAACCTTGTTGGCGGTAGGTTCCTCGAGCCCTGGGGATTTCTATCACAGTATGGGTGGGAAAAGAATAATTATGTCCCGCTTGGTAAGTTCGCAAAATCAATAATATTTGAACATCCTTTTATCTACATTAAGAAAAGTATTGTTCTCACTTTAGAACTTCTAAAAAATCAATGCCCATTTAATGATTATATTGCGCTTAAAGCAGTTGAAGAAAGTGCTGCAATACCTTTCCTAAGTATCATTGATTCAATCAATATCATTCTGAACAAAATTAACGCTCTTTACTTCCTTATTTTTTTCAGCTTCATTGAAATACTTGTATACCTTACTTTCAAGATCTGGATGGGAATTCAGTCAAAACTAAAAGCTGTACCAATAACATCAACAGGTTTCTCCAGCTCAGAATTCATCGGAATAACAACTGTTGTATTTATAACCTTATACCATTATTCAATCAGTGCATTTTTTTCATATGGGGATTACTGCAGGCTTCTGGCTCCAAGCTATAATCTTATCTATTTATTAATAATCTATAGTATTTTTAGATTGATTGGGTTATCAGGATGTTTGCTTGGAATAAAAAAATCTTGACAAATTTCTTTTGTTTCTCCAATAATCTTGATAAATATACAAATTCTGAAAAAAATTCTTGATTTAAAATAGATAATCATTTAATATGAATAGGGTACAAATATAAAATATGGTAATATTAGTAATTGGCTATTTATCCATGATATTATACAACTCAGTTAGGGGGCTGACATGTTACCGCGACTTAAGGTTAGTTCACACGCGAAGGTAATATTTACCTTTGTATTTATTCTGATTTTACTTTCAGTTATTAGTATCGTATTCTCAATTATAAATACGCTTAACATTATAAGAACCAGTGACCTTAAAAACCTTGAAATAATTGAAAATAATGTTAAGGTGTTTCTTAACAGCCGGGTCAAGGAAGCTGTCCTGGTGTCCTCTCTTCTGTCTAAGGATATGGATGGTTCCCCAGAAGAAGTTCTGGAACAGCATCTTGAGAGCAATACCAGTTTTTACAGTTTTACATTTATGGGTAATGACAAACACCAATCTTCCTCCCCTATAATCTCCCCTATTCAAGTTATGGAAGACGGTATATACGGTTTGAGCATCACCGTGCCGGTATTCATGAATGGAGACGATTCTTCATCCGGCTTACTTATTGGAAGAATCCGGTATGATTATATCAGAGATACTTTCTTGTCAAATAATCTTGTAAATTCTCATTCTACCGCCTTTGTTGTATCCAAGTCAGGGGAACTTCTCTTTTCCCCTGACAGAAATTACACTGGAACCAGTTTCAGGAATCTGACTGATGAATCCCTGGCATTAGAATATAATATTGAGACTTTCTCCAATATGGCTAATGGAATATCAGGCTCCGGTTTCTTTAAGTCAGGATTTCATAGTACTCCTAAATACTCCAGCCTTAATAGAATGATATATAAAACCGTTTGCTACAAGCCATTAGAAATCAACGGACAATTTCTGTTCTCGGTTGCTGTCACTACCCCGTTAGAGGAAATATGTTTCTTCATCTACAACCTCCTTCTGCAGGGGTTGCTGATAGTAATAATCGGTATACTTGTTCTTTTTGCTGTTAATAGGATTCATAATAAATCACTCAGGCAGGAAGTCGAAAAGGCGCGGGTTATGGCAGAACTGGCAGTAGCAAATGACATTATTAATAAAGATCAGACCATCCTGGAGCAGAATGAAAGAATTGAATTTCAGAATATAAAGATACGCCAGCAGAAGGAACTGGTCGACAAGTTGTACAAGGATGCGCTGGAACAGAATAAAAGCAGGACTGAGTTCTTTTCAAACATTGCTCATGAATTAAAGACACCAATCTCAGTAATTATTAGTACTATTCAATTAATGAGCCTCAAAGGAAGCCGTTCGGATACTGAAGTCATTAATAAAGGTGATTTTACAAGATGTCTGAATATCATTAAACAGAATTCGTTTAGGATAGTTAAGCTAATCAACAGTCTGCTGCAGATAACCAAGATGGAGGCAGGTTTTAAGGAATTAAACCTTCTCAATATCGATATCATTAAGACTGTTCGAGAAATTTGCTTTTCAGTTTCTGAGTATCTGAATCAGAAAAACATTATATTTGAGTTTAAAAGCAATATCGATAAAAAAATTATTGCAGTTGATAATGATAAAATTGAAAGGATTCTACTGAACCTTCTATCCAATGCAGTCAAGTTTACTTCACCAGGTGGAAAAATCACTGTAAAGGTAAATGCTGATAAACAAAACGTAACTATTATCGTTACTGATACTGGCAGCGGTATACCAAAGGAAAAGCTTAATACCATCTTTGAGAGGTTTGGGCAGGCACGGACTGCTGGCAATAAACACCATGAGGGAGTTGGAATTGGCCTCTCGCTTGTCAAAATGCTCGTTGAGCTGCATGACGGTAATATTGCCGTGCAGAGCCAGCTAGGTAAGGGAACAGAGTTTATTGTAACTCTGCCTGCCTATACGGTAGACGAGGATGAAACTGAAAAGAGCCCTGCTTGTTTAAATTCCGGCCGGATTCTCGAGTCTATCGATATTGAATTTTCCGAGATTTATCCGCTAAACTAGTTGCCCCACCTTAACAGGGGAAATAAATTAACTGGCGAATAAGTTTGCAGAGAAATCCTAGATAAACAGGATTCTTGGATTCAGGTGGGGTATTTATATCCAACTGAATCTTAGAAGCCGTTATCCAGGGACGTAACGCCGCTTCCCACCACTTGAACAAGAGCAGAGTCTTAGCGGCGGTAGTCATCGGATAAACTATGCGAAGTTATGCTAAATTTCAGAAAGAATTGACAGGATGTCAATTCTAGGAATTACTGAGCCTGGATGGCGAATTAATTCCGGTCTGAAATTTAGTATGACAAGCATCTAGTTTATCTTGATTTCGAAGCACTTATGAGCGGTTAATTTATTTCCCCTGTTTCACTTATTAATTGATTTTCCCTAATTCAACTCAAGCTTGCCGATAAGCTGCTCAAGGCCTGTGATTCCATATTTCCACATGTAGTCCTCAATGCCATCAATAACATTGATTGCCGCTTCCGGTTCCATAAAATTGGCAGTACCCACCGATACTGCAGAAGCTCCTGCA
>JAWLGL010000118.1:0-2976 GCA_041685035.1 Clostridia bacterium | reverse complement strand
ATCTTCGCCGGTCACTATTCCTCCCATTCCGATAACCGGAATATTGACTGCCTTTGCAGCCTGCCATACCATTCTCACTGCAACGGGCTTCACACAAGGTCCTGATAACCCACCAGTATTATTAGCAAGCACAGGCCTGCGTGAATGAACATCAATCGACATGGCAAGCAGTGTATTAATCAGGGATATAGCATCTGCGCCGGCATCCTCAGCACCCTTTGCAGGCTCTTCAATACTTGTTACATTTGGGGTAAGCTTAACTATAAGCGGCTTACAGCATACCTCTCTTACCCTCTGTGTTACCTCCTTTACTCCGGCATATGTTGTACCGAATGCCACACAGCCGGCTTTAACATTGGGACACGAAAGGTTAAGCTCAACTCCGTCGATATCCGCATCCCTGAGTTCCGAAGCAACCTCAACATATTCCTCAATAGTCTTTCCAACAATGTTTACAATAACTCGGGTATCAAAAGTTCTCAGCCACGGCAAATCATTAGCAAGAAATGACTTGACACCGGGGTTTTGCAATCCAATGGCATTCATCATACCCCCAGGTGTCTCACAGGTTCTGGGCGGTTTGTTTCCAGACCAGGGCTCTGCTGACGTACCTTTTGTTACGATAGCTCCAAGTCTGCTGATATCTATGTAATCTGCATATTCCCTTCCATAACCGAAGGTTCCTGAAGAAACCATAACAGGGTTCTTCATTTTGATTCCTGCAATATCTATTTCAGTATTTATTTTCGACATCCATATTCCTCCGTTTACATAAATATATTATTGATTAAGTAAAATGAATTAACTGGCGAATAAGTTTATCTTGATTTCGTAACCCTTATGAGCGGTTAATTTATTTTACTTATATTGTATACTTAGTCCAATTCCACATTACTGGCGTTGAATACAGGTCCATCTTTGCAGACATGTCCATATCTCCACTGTTCTCCATCAATTAGCTTTATTGCACATCCCAGACATGCTCCGATACCACATGCCATCCTCTCTTCAACCGAAATTTCACATGGGATTTGCAAGCTGCGTGCAGCCTCTTTTACTTTTCTCAGCATTGGCTGGGGACCGCAGGCAAAAATCATATCGTAACCCGATTCTCTGGCTTTTTTTTCAAGCACCTCAGTTATAACGCCATGATGACCCATACTACCATCATCAGTTGAGACCGTAAGGTTCTGGGCTCTTTCTCTGAATTCGTCTATAAGAACAGCATTTTCAAAGCTTCTGAAGCCTAAGAAAACATCCAGATTGGGTTTATTCAGCTCGCTTGCCAGATAGAGTAAAGGGAAGATTCCTATTCCTCCTCCTACAATAGCTGCCTTAGAACTGTGGTCTGAAATAGTAAAGCCTTTACCCAGTGGTCCCAATATGTCAAGCTTACTCCCTTCTCCCTTTTCAGCCAGCTGTCTGGTGGCTCTTCCACGGGCTTGAATAATAAACTCAACCGTTCCCTGTCCCCTATCCACTCCGGATATACTGATAGGCCTTCTTATTATTGTATCAATGCAGTCACTGCATTTTATCTCCAGAAACTGCCCCGGCACAGCTGTCTGTGCAATGATCCGGGATTTAATTACAAAGCGAAATATATCAGGAATAAGCGTCTGTTTTTCAATCACTTCAACAATATGGTGTTTTGACATGTATATTACCTCTTTCAAATAATTATTTCGGGGGGGACATAGGGCACAATTCGCCAAGCTCAACCATGTCCAATTCACCCAATTCCTTACCCAGCTTCAGGCTGTCGGCAACTGCTCTCGCAGTATCCAGTGAGGTCAGACAAGGTAGTGATTGTTCAATAGACATCCTTCTAATCTTGAACCCGTCCCTTTCAGGCTTTCTTCCCTTTGTAGGTGTATTTATTACCAAGTCAATCTTGCCTGACTCAATCAGGTCCAGAATATTCGGCGAGCCCTCACCAATTTTTCTAACATGGTTTGTAGCTACATTATAACTGTTTAGTATGTGAGCTGTTTTACCTGTTGCATATAGCTCAAATCCCAGTTCTTCAAGTTCCTCGGCTATAGGTATCAGTTCAACCTTATCACTGTCCCTTACCGTCATCAATACATTCCCTTTACTGGGTATCCTTATTCCCGATGCTGTCAGTCCCTTGTACAGTGCTTCAGGGAAGCTCTTCGATATACCCAGAACCTCTCCGGTGGATTTCATCTCCGGCCCAAGGCTAATGTCTACATCCGGAAGTTTCTCAAACGAAAACACCGGAACCTTTACCGCAACATATTCAGACTCAGGATACAGACCTGTGCCGTAGCCCATATCTCTAAGCTTATACCCCAGCATTGCCCTCGTAGCCAAATCAACCATGGGTATACCTGTTACCTTGCTTATATAGGGAACTGTACGGCTTGAGCGCGGATTCACTTCAATAACATACACCTCATTATCGTATGCTATGAATTGGATATTAATAAGCCCTATCACTTTTAATGCCTTGGCAAGCTTCAATGTACACTCAACAACCATATCCTTTATTTCTGCTGATATGGTCTGTGTCGGATAGACCGATATACTATCACCTGAATGAACTCCAGCCCTTTCAAGGTGCTCCATGATTCCTGGTATCAGAACATCCTCTCCATCACATATGGCATCAACCTCTATTTCCTTGCCCAGAAGATATTTATCAATAAGTATAGGATGCTCCTGTTTTACCCTGTTGATGATATTCATAAACTCTTCAACATCACTATCCGAGTATGCAATCTCCATCCCCTGTCCGCCCAGTACGTATGAAGGCCTTACCAGCACCGGATACCCAAGAGAATTGGCAGTTTTCAATGCTTCTTCAAGTGTGAAGACAGTCTTGCCTTTTGGTCTTGATATATTAAGCTCTTCCAACAGTCTGTCGAACTTTTCCCTGTCTTCTGCAATATCTTCATTCGTGGAGTCTGTACCAAAGATTTTCACTCCCATTTCATTAAGAGCTCCAGTAAG
>JAWLGL010000117.1:0-6907 GCA_041685035.1 Clostridia bacterium | reverse complement strand
TATGTCAATTATTAAGGTTGGAGATTTGGTGGCAAGAAAGTCTTACGGGGGTGACCTGATGTTCAGGGTTACCAAAATCAGCAGGGATAAGAATGTGATTCTTAGAGGGGTGGATTACAGGATAGAGGCTGACTCCCCTGAAGAGGACCTGAAAATGGTTTCAGATGACGAAGTTGAAAAAAGCTATAGGCAAATAGATGTTTGGGTGAGAAAAAGTATTCAGAATATTAAAGCGAAGAGAGACAAGGAGTTTCTGAGTCAGACAAAGGTTCCTTTTTACAGGACCATGGATATGTTTGAACGGTCTGGGAAGATACTGCATATGGATGGAGCAGAAGAGTTTGTGGAGAAATGCAGGGATTATTATAACAATCTGACACTGAATGCAGAAGTTGTAGGAGTTCCTGAAAAAGAGCAGCCATTGAGAGTTATGGAGCTGCTCAAGGAGCATAACCCGGATATACTTGTGCTTACAGGGCATGACGGCATGGTTAAGGGAAGTAAGGATTACAGCGTGCTTGATAATTACAGGAACTCAAAGTACTTTGTTGAAGCAGTCAGACAGGCAAGAAAATATGAAAAATCTCTTGATAATCTTGTTATATTTGCAGGAGCGTGCCAGTCGAATTATGAAGCCATACTTGACGCCGGAGCCAATTTTTCCAGCTCACCCAAGCGGATTCTTATCAATGCCCTGGATCCGGTCATCGTAGCTGAAAGGGTTGCAAGTACGGGAATAGATAAGATTTTGTCCATTGATGAGGTTGTCAAGGACACCAATACAGGATTTAACGGAATTGGTGGAGTACAGACCAGGGGAAAAGCACGGATAGGGGGTCCCCGGGTGTCACATTGATTATTATATTCTGGAAAGACAGATTAACAGCTCATAAGGACTGCGAAATCAGATTTCTCCGTAAACTTATTCGCTGGTTAATTCATTTCCCCTGCAGCTAGAAGTAACATAGAAAGCACTTCCCTCAGAAGTATTCCTTATAGGTCAGTGAATTTTTACTCTAGATAAACATTTCGCCGCCCAGCTATGATAATGCAAATCCAAAAATATTACTATACTTAGAAAATGTTTGCTTTATATAAATGTGTATGATAAAATACCTTCACAAAATATTCCTTGCCCCATACCAAGATGTGGGGCCTTATGTCCGGGAGGAGGTGAAGTGCGCATGGCTAACAAATATGAATCCATTTTTATTATTAACCCCAACTTGGATGAAGAGGGGACAAAAGGCCTTATTGACAAGTTCAAAGGGCTTATTGAATCTTCTGCTGCCTTGGAGAATATCGAAGAGTGGGGAAAAAGAAAGCTGGCCTACCCGATTGAAAAGATTAACGAAGGGTATTATGTATTGGCTAACTTTAGTGCGGATTCAACATTTATCCATGAGCTGGAAAGGGTATATAAGATTACTGATGGTGTAATCAAATATATCATTATTAATAAGGATAAGTAAGAGGATACACTCTTATTATTCTTGCTTTAAGCTCAAAATACTATTTTGTAATAAAGGGATGTGAATTCTGTGTTAAACAAAGTAATGCTTATGGGCAGGTTAACAAAAGACCCTGAAGTAAGGTATACAAATACAAACAACACGCTGGTTTGTTCCTTCACGCTTGCTGTTGACAGGAGATTTGCAAGACAGGGAGAGGAGAGGCAGACTGATTTCTTTCCTATTGTAGCGTGGAGCAAGCTTGGAGAATTCTGCAGCAAATACTTCACAAAGGGTGGACAGGTAGTGATATGTGGCAGGCTTCAGACCAGAACATGGGATGACAATGAGAATAAAAGACACTATATCACTGAGGTAGTTGCCGACGAAGCATTCTTTGCCGATTCCAAGAGAAAGGATGAGGACAGAAGCAAGTCCCAGAATAATCCTGGTGCAGACCAGAATGACGACTTGTTTACAGTAGTAAACGATGATGACCTGCCGTTTTAGCAGTGTAACTTGAAAGGAGAGAGTTTATGCCAAAAAGAAATTCCTCGGATAGAGGTTCTGGAAACCCGAGAATGAGAAGGGTAAAGAAAAAGGTTTGTTCCTTTTGTATAGATAAGGTTGAGAGCATTGACTACAAGGATGTAGGAAGGCTGAGAAAGTTTATATCGGAAAGAGGTAAGATTCTTCCGAGAAGAATCAGCGGTAATTGTGCAAAGCATCAGCGTCAGTTGACTATAGCAATCAAAAGGGCCAGACATATTGCACTTCTGCCATATACGGCAGAATAAGCAGGCTGCTGGCGCATAATGCCGATTAACATCAGGATAGTTTTACATGCAGCAGTATTAGGGGTGGCCGGACGGGTCGCCCTTATGTGTATCTGGAGGTAATATGGCAATTTTAAATGAAATACATACGGCTTTGCAAGCTGGAAATGCAAAGCTGGTTCAATCAAAGACAATGGAAGCTTTAGAAAAACAAATACCACCTGAAGATATCCTCAATGGTGGACTGATTGCTGCAATGGAGGAAGTCGGACAAAAATTCAAAGAAGGGGATATTTTCCTGCCTGAGGTAATAATGGCTGCAAAGGCTATGCAGGCTGCTCTGGACTGCCTAAGACCAATCCTTGAGAAGACAGGAGTGAAGCCTGTGGGGAAGGCTGTTATTGGCACAGTAAAGGGCGACCAGCATGATATAGGCAAAAATCTGGTAGCTATGATGATGGTGGGTGCGGGTATTGAGGTAATAGACCTGGGAGTAGATGTTTCGGCAGATAAATTTGTAGAAGCAGTAAGGCAAAGTGAAGCTCAGGTTTTGGCTTTGTCTGCGCTCCTGACAACAACCATGCTCCAACAGCGTGTAATTATTGAAGAACTCAGGAAAGCCGGAATAAGAGAAAATGTAAAAGTAATGGTGGGGGGTGCCCCCGTAACCGAAAGTTTTGCGAAACAGATTGGGGCAGATGTTTATGCAAAGGATGCTGGTTCTGCGGCACAGAAAGCACGGCAGTTGATTGAATTAATGAAGTCGGATAAAGGTTGACAATGGTTTTTGGCGGTTATACAATTTGCATTGTAAAGAGGATAGATTACGGGAATAACCGGTGCACCCAAAATATTGGGTATTTAAGTAACCATTCTTCGGAGAGAGGTAGATATGAAGGTAGGTTATCTGGGGCCGTCAGGCACTTACTGTCAGGAAGCAGTGGAGATATTAGCTGCAAGTATGGGGGAATGTATGCAGGTTGAGTACCCTACCATTTATGATGCTCTCAATCACGTTCAGTCCAAGGAAGTTGATTGTGCTGTGGTTCCCATAGAAAACTCCATAGAAGGTTCGGTAAATGTTACTCTTGATATACTAGCAGAGAGTATTGAACTGAAGATAAAGGGTGAAATAATACTACCGGTAAGACACTGCCTGCTGGCAAGAAAAGAAACCTTGAGGCATGATATAAAGCTGATATTGTCACATCCGCAGGCATTGGCTCAGTGCAGTAAATTTTTACAGGCAGAGTTTTCCGGCGTAGAAACCAGATATACACTGAGTACTGCCGAAGGTGCAAAACAGGTTGCCCAGTCACAAGAGAAGTGGGCGGCAATAGCAAATCCTAAGGCCGGGGAAGTTTATAACCTGGTACAGATATGCAAAGGCATACAGGATGATATTAATAATGCAACCAGATTTGTGGTTGTAGCACTCGAGGATTCAGAGAGAACAAGTTCCTATGACAAAACCTCTATTGTATTTTCAACCGAAGATAAGCCCGGAAGTCTTTACAGGGTTCTGGACATTTTTAATCTCTGGGGTATCAACCTTACCCGGATTGAATCCAGGCCAGCCAAGAACCAGCTGGGAAGATATATATTCTTTGTAGATATCGAAGGCCATAAGGGTGAACCGGATATAAGGGATGCGTTAACAATGGTTGACAGGAAGACTTCCTTTTTCAGATTATTGGGGTCATATCCACGACTGAATTAGGTTTTATAAACCATATAGGAAGGATGATGAAGGTTTGACAGGCAAAAGAAAAGATACAAACATTGATATAACAAGGAACATAAAAATAATGGATTGGCTTAAAAGCCAGCTTCTGGCTGATGTTGCACTGCTGTTCAAAAGTATGGTCAGCGGCGCAAAAGAGGAAGTCAGGGATGCAGCTGCCGACGCAGTGTCCAACATTATAATTGTTACATATTTATTGGCCAGGAGATTGGGAATTACATATAATGCTATTGAGCTAAAAATACAGAAGAAAATCAGGTTGGGTATTATTGAAGAACACGATGTTGAAAAATACTATGGCGATTTGTCGGAGCTCTCGCACCACCTGAGTTTTAACCGTGCCTCAGAAAGGAAAGGATAGGCAGTAGGATATGAATAATCTTAGATTCTCCAGACTTTTTCTTCCTAAAGTAACCATATATCTGGCATGCATTTTCTGCCTTGTTGCAGTAATTGGTTTTCTGAAGCCTGTAATGATTATTCCGGGATTGATTTTCTTTGGGGTAATCCTATTATATTCTTTGAGTGATAATAATTTAAGGAAGAAACAGATAGTCAGGTATCTTGAAAACCTGAAGTTTGATATTGACTCGGTTACAAAGGATACACTATTAAGGTTCCCGCTTCCTCTCCTGGTTGCAGAGCCAACGGGGGAAATAATCTGGTATAATTCTTTGTTTTCCAGGGTTATAGAAGAAGACAACGGGGCAAAACCGGTGAAGGAAATGCTTCAAGGTTTATTCGATGAAGAAGAGATGCTGCCCGAAAGGAATGTCTCTGCAGAGTTGACCATAGGAGAACGACACTACTGGGTTGTGGGGAATAATGTAAATCTTGAGAAGGCAGGGGGAAAGCCCAGATATATCACCATGCTGTATTTCGTTGACCAGACAGAACAGAAGAATATTCAGGAAAAATTTGAGCAAACCAGACCGGTCACCGCAATAATAACTATAGATAATTATGAAGAATTGATGCAGAATGCTGAAGATGCTGTCAAGCCTCAGATACTTGCTGAGATTGACAGAAGAGTCAGTTCATGGTGCTCTTCGTCAGGGGGAATACTCAAGAAGTTCGAAAGGGATAGATACCTATTTCTCTTTGAGACGAGATTTATGGCAAGGTTTGAGGAAAAGAAGTTTGATATAATTGATACTATTAAGGAAATTGATGTAGGAAATAAGATACCGGTTACTTTAAGTATAGGAATAGGTGTAAATGCTGAAAGTTTTTCCGAAAACCTGAGCTTCGCTCTTGCATCTTTGGATATTGCTCTTGGAAGAGGCGGAGACCAGGTGGTGGTTAAGAACAGGGACAAGTTCAGTTTCTATGGTGGAAGAACCAAGGAAGTAGAAAAAAGAACCAGGGTTAAAGCAAGGGTTATAGCACATGCCTTGAGAGAACTTGTTAATCAGTCTGAACAGGTTATGATAATGGGCCACGTGAATACCGATGTAGATTCCATTGGTGCGGCCTTGGGGTTGTTCAGACTTGCAAGGAGTAACGGCAAAAATGCATATATCGTTATGAATAGTTCAAATGTAATGATTGACAGTCTTGTTGAAAAGATGAATAAAGATAAGGAATACGAAGGAGTTATTATAAGTAAGAATGAGGCTATTGACAGGGTAGGGAAGACCACACTGCTTATTGTTGTTGATACGCACAGGCCATCCCTGACAGAGTGCCCTGAATTATTGAAGTTTACCGATAAAGTGGTGGTTATAGACCATCACAGAAGGGGTACCGATTTTATAAGCGATGCCGTATTATCATTTCACGAGACCTATGCCTCATCGGCTTGTGAGCTTGTTGCCGAAATAGTTCAATACCATGAAGGGAAGATTGAACTACGCCTGCTCGAAGCGGAGGCTTTGTATGCAGGTATGGTTATAGATACCAAGAGTTTTACGTTTAAAACGGGGATAAGGACATTTGAGGCAGCCACATTTCTTAAGAGATTTGGTGTAGATACCATTGCTGTCAAACAGCTGTTTCAGAATGACCTTAATACTTATATAGCAAGGGCTGAAGTGGTCAAGAGTGCAGAAATAGTAAGCGACATAGCAATATCAGTGTGTCCCGACCACACCAAGAATGCTCCTCTCATTACTGCACAGGCTGCGGATGAGCTGCTCGGCATAAGCGGCATCACCGCATCATTCGTACTCTGTCGAACTAACGGTTCGGTGTCTATAAGCGGGAGGTCTCTTGGAGATATAAACGTACAGGTAATTCTTGAAAAGCTCGGTGGCGGCGGGCATATTACCCTTGCGGGAGCTCAGCTGACTGATTTAGATATAGATGCGGCAAAAGAAATTTTAAAAGAAAAAATATTTGAATATATCGATGAACAGAAGACGGATGAAGATTAACTACCGTCGTGTAAGGTACTGGAAGACTATAGAGAACTGCCAGCCAATAAAAGGGGGTTTGAATATGAAAGTAATTCTGCAGGAAGATGTGAAAGGAAAGGGAAAAAAAGGAGACCTGATAAATGTAAGCGATGGGTATGCAAGGAACTTTCTCTTGCCCAGGCAGCTTGCAGTCGAAGCCAGCCAGTCCAACGTGAATACGCTTAATCAGAGAAAAGCCGCCGAAAAGTCAAGAAGGGATAAAGAGATTACAGCAGCAAAGGAGCTTGCAGAAAAGATAAGCCAAATTACAGTAACCATTAAGGCTAAAGCCGGAGAGAATGGGAAGCTTTTTGGCTCAATTACATCCAAGGATATTGCAGAAACTCTCAAAGCAAAGCATAAAATAGACTTGGACAAAAGAAAAATACTTTTGGATGATTCATTAAAGAGCTTGGGAGTTCAAGAAGTCGAAGTGAAGCTTTATGAAGGAGTTTCATCAAAATTCAAGGTGAAGGTTGAACAGGAATAGAGGCCATTTCATTTATTGAATAAATATTTCAAGTTGCGATTTAAACTTCA
>JAWLGL010000116.1:838-6908 GCA_041685035.1 Clostridia bacterium | reverse complement strand
ATATATTATCCACTACCAAAGGCGTCAGGTCTATTTCGTTTCCATTGTAGCTGTAGAAATCCCCTTTGGTATCATTATCCCTTATAAAGTGCTCGTCAATTTCTATGTCCATCAAATGCTCGAAGCTCTTTGAACACCTGTGGCATTCCAATTCCAACTTTACAACAAGCCGGCCTTTAAGACTAAGGATTCCATCCTCATTTACAATGACGCCGTTCAAGCCAACCGGTCCAAGAAACCTGATGCTGTCTCCATTAAGGCTTGTATCCTGCAGTGTTGTTTCAGCATTTATTTCCTTCCTAGCCTGATTGTTATTTATCAGGCCGGCAATTGACAATTTCATCATTACACCTGCTTATATTTCCTGATTAACAGCAGTAATTATATAGGCGCAGTTAAGTTTTGTCAATATGTTTCTTCTTTGGACAATGCGGGACTGAACGATAGTAACTAGAGTGAAGTGATATGCTCAATTTCCTCCTCTGTAAGAATACTCCTTAAATCCAGTATATTAACCAGCTTATCCCGAATTTTGGCAACATACTTGATGTATTTCTTACCCCATTTCTTGATAAGTTCTGGAGTCGCCTCAGTATCTTCAGGAGAGAGCCTGACTATTTCGATAACGTTGTCCACTACAAAACCTATCTGCTGGTCTTCAATGCTGGTAATGATAATCTTTGTACTCTTGTCCGATTCGGGCTGTCCAAGATGAAATCTCTTGTTGAGATTAATGATTGGAACAACATGACCTCTCAGATTTATTATTCCCTCGATAAAGTC
Organism: Clostridia bacterium; assembly: GCA_041685035.1. GTDB lineage: Bacteria > Bacillota > Clostridia > Acetivibrionales > UBA4821 > JAWLCD01. Next base: position 6,125 of record JAWLGL010000116.1, on the reverse strand, counting down.
GGGCATTTCCGGAACCTTTGTTACCTCCTGGTATTTTACAATCTCATTTACCTGGTCGGTCTCAACTCCGCAAAGTTCATCAATCAAATCAAATACTACAATCTGCAAATCGGCCATGAGGCTACCTCCTTGAAAATTTTTCAAAACTAATCTTTTGTGACATTTTTTGAACCTATGACTTAGTTTAAGACTGGAAAACATTTCTATAAATATGGGAATACAGAGAACCGTAAATATCTGTACAGATGCTGCAACTATGGACTTCCATACTTATATAATAACATATAAATATTTTTTTTCAAGAAAGTATTGACGAATTTTTTATCGGGTGCTAACATGTTTAAATACTAAGTAATATATGTAAAAAGCCATGAAAGGGCAAAGTAGGTACTTGTGAACCTTTAGCGAGTAAGGGATAGTGGAAGCCTTACGGTCTAAGAGGTACTGAAGTTCTCCCTGGAGCTGCCAGCTGAACTCCAAAGTAGGCTGAGCCGGAACTTCACCGTTAAGAGAAGAGTGTATCGGATTTATCCTGTACATGTAATGAGTGGATTTTGTTTTAAATCAAGAAGGGTGGTACCGCGGGAGCATGGCTCTACGTCCCTGTAAGGAGGCGTAGGGCTTTTTTAGTTGTTTGACCTGAATTTTTAGAAGGAGGAATAGGTATGATAATTGTAATGAAAAATGATGCGACAAAGGAGCAGATTGAAGCAGTAGAGAATAAACTTTCTGAGTTGGGCTTTAAAACGCATCCTATTTATGGAGAGGTAAAAACCGTAATTGGAGCAGTAGGTGACAAAAGATTGCTCCAGACACAATTAATCATGAACATGCAGGGAGTTGAAGCTCTGGTACCCATAATGAAACCGTACAAACTGGTCAGCAGGGAGCTGAGGCAGGATAATACCATCGTAGACGTATCAGGTATTCCTGTTGGAGGAAACGGTATTATTGTGTTTGCCGGACCATGTGCAGTTGAAGACAGAGAGCTTTTCTTTGAAACTGCAAGAACTGTTAAAGAAGCAGGAGCCAAAATACTTCGCGGCGGAGCGTTCAAACCCCGTACATCCCCATATTCTTTTCAGGGCCTGGAGAAGGATGGCCTTAAGATGCTCGCCGATGCAAGAGAAATGACCGGTCTCAGAATCATCACCGAAGTGGTTGACCCAAGGGATGTCGAACTGGTTTCAGGTTATGTGGATGTTATTCAGATAGGTGCCCGCAACATGCAGAATTTTAAGCTTCTTCAGGAAGCAGGTCTAAGCGGAAAGCCTGTCCTGCTCAAGAGAGGCCTCTCGGCAACCATTGAAGAATGGCTTATGGCAGCAGAATATGTAATGGCAGAAGGAAATCCAAATGTTATCCTGTGTGAGAGAGGTATCCGCACCTTTGAAACAGCCACCAGGAATACTCTGGATATCAGTTCTATTCCTGTAGCCAAGGAGTTCTCCCATCTGCCGGTTATCGTCGACCCCAGTCACTCCTCTGGCAGCTGGAAGTATGTAAACCCATTGTCCAAAGCTGCGGTTGCAGCTGGGGCAGATGGATTGATAGTAGAGGTGCATTCCGACCCGTGCAAGGCTCTGTGCGACGGTCCCCAGTCCCTGAATCCTGAGCACTTCCTTGAACTAGTAAATCAACTTAAATTAGTTGCACAAGCAGTTGGAAGAAGTTTATAATAATTACAGGTTTATTAAGTAATTTCCAGAAGAAAACTGCGGAGGAGAAATGAAGGTACTTGGATTAATTACGGAGTATAACCCGTTCCACAACGGCCATCTGCACCACCTTGAGAAATCCAGGGAGATTACCGGGTGCGATACTGTTGTATGCGTAATGAGCGGGAACTTTATACAAAGAGGCCTGCCGGCACTTACCAATAAATGGTCAAGGGCTGAAATGGCTCTTAATAATCAGGTTGACCTGATTATTGAACTCCCGGTTTATTATGCCGTATCCAGCGCTGAATTTTTTGCTCATGGTGCTGTAAAACTGCTTGATTCACTAGGTTTCGTCGATTCTTTATGCTTCGGGAGCGAATGCGGAGAAATTGACCTGCTCAAGATTATTGCCTTTGTCCTGGCTGAAGAGCCTGCCGCCTATAAGGAAAAACTATGTCGACGCTTAGAGGAAGGACTGTCCTTTCCGGCTGCAAGATCACTCGCACTTCAGGATTACTTCAGCCAGAATTCTCCTAACGACCTTGCATTGGTCAGGGCCTTGATAGATAAACCCAACAACATATTGGGTATAGAATATATGAAAGCTCTGAAAAGACTAAACAGCACAATCAAACCTTCTACTATCAGGCGCTACAAGGCCGACTACAACTCCTATAAGCAGTACGGCAGTATTGCCAGTGCTACAGCGATAAGAAAGATACTAGCTTCAAATGAACTTGAAGTGGTAAAGTCCGTGGTTCCTGAATCAAGCTACAATATACTTCGGAGAGAGATTTCCGAAGGAAGAGGACCGGTCTTCTCCGAATCATTCGAATTGGCTATCCTTTCAATGCTTAGAAAAATGTCTTCTGAAGAATTAAGAGGTGTCAACGATGTTACCGAGGGAATTGAGAACCGGATAATTAAGGCCGCTCAAGAAAGCGGTTCATTGAGTGAACTCCTCGATAGAATTAAAACCAAGCGTTATACACTGACAAGACTTCAGCGGATTCTCACCTGTATACTTCTAGGCCTCTCGAGGGATAATCTTGAGACATTTAATTCAGCTGGAGGTCCTCAGTATATAAGGGTTCTCGGGTTCTCCGAAAAAGGAGAAGAGCTTTTAGGTAAAATAAAAGCCTCTTCCCTCCCACTGGTCACAAACCTGCCTGTCTTTCTGAAAAACTGTACGGCCCTTCAGAAAAAAATGCTCGAGGCTGACATACTTGCTTCAGACATTTACTGCCTAGGTTATCCGTCCGCTTCTGAAAGGCTGGGAGGCCAAGACTTCTATCAAAAAATTATTACTGTCTGAGAAGACTATATATTATTGCGGTCCTTATCCTTTCTCCACCAGTCCTGTCCGGCAAACGTACTCAGATTATCATCAAGGTGGCTGTTGTCTCCTTCAAGTGCCACCTTAAATTGCGTACTGTCGAACTCTACAACCGTTATTGATGTGTTATCATACCAGCTGATTGTAACAAGGTCTTCGAAAGGCTTACCGTAAAAATAGCACATAAGGGTTCTCAATACGGTACCATGAGTGACTATACAGATATTCTGCCCTTCATGGCTTTTTGCTATCTCGTATACAGCTTCAGCCATCCTGTCAAATGCTTCCTTCATGCTTTCTCCGGCAGGCATACAGTGCAAATGCGGATTCCTCTCCCATGTATCATACTCTTCAGGCCATTTCTGGGGAAGGTCCTCCCACCTTTCATTCTCCCACTCACCGCCATTTATCTCCTTTAGTCCTTCCATTAACCTTATATCATCAATTCCCTGCTCTCGGGCAATCAATACTGCAGTTTCATATGCCCTTTTAAGGGGACTGGAGTATATTACCTTGATATCTTCATGTTTAAGCCTTTGCGCGGCTTTTTCAGCCTGCTTACGTCCCTTCTCAGTCAAACTTGAATCTGTCCAGCCGTGAAAAATTCTTTCAATATTCCCTTCTGCTTCACCGTGCCTGACGAAAATCAGCCTGGTCACCATTGTTCAATTCCTCTCCTTTTAGACACTAGGTTTAGTATTATTCTAAATGCAGGCTTCCTAGAGCAACCTACGCATACGGCCGGGTTTTAACCCAGCTGTATGCGTAGGCCTACAACTATGCTAGTCCCCTCCCTTGATGGGGGGGTAGTGTCACTACTATTTCCCCTCCCTTGATGGGAGGGGATTAAGGGGAGGGTGTTAATGCTTCTTTTCTACCCTCACCCCAACCCTCTCCCATCAAGGGAGAGGGAGCATTAAGTTTATCTGATTTCGTAACCCTTATGAGCGGTTAATTTATTTTCCCCCTCGCTCAAGGAGCTTCCCCTTCTGCACAACTCAAATATTATAGTTAAAAATAACTCCTTGCGTAGTATAACTGTTATACATATATATGGTTCTACACAAAATCAAATATATCCCTGGAATTTTTAGATTCATCCACCATCAAACTCTTGTCCAACTTGAGAATATGTTCAATGATTACCGGAATAATAACATTCTCTGTCGCAAAGTGCCCCGCGTCTACAGCACACAATCCATAGTCTGCGATTTCACATGCATCATGATACTTCAGGTCTCCCGTCACAATCACATCTGCGCCTTTTTCCTTGGCGGCACGAGCAAAGCCGCTGTATGAACCTGAAGACACTGCAGCGCTGGTCAATACTTTTTTCCTATCCCCTACAATTCTGACACTCCGAACCCCCAACAGTTTTTTTACGTTCTCAGCAAAGGTGTTAAGTTCAATTGGACGTGCCAGCTTTCCGTACTTGACAAATCCATAGGTTCTCTTTGAATTATCCAAGGTATATACATCATAGGCAACCTCTTCGTATGGATGGGCATCAAGCATGGCTTTAACCACTTTGTCAAGCAAACCCTGAGGCACAACAGTCTCAACCCTCAATTCCCGAACCTTTTCCATTCTGCCTTTTTCCCCTATGTAAGGGCTTGTTCCTTCCTGCGGCCTGAATGTGCCGGTACCCTCAGTCATGAAACAGCAGTCACTGTAGTTTCCGATATGCCCTGCTCCGGCATTTGACATTGATTCTCTCACCTTATCAACATACTCATTAGGTACAAAAACAGCTATCTTTTTCAGCGGTTCAAATTCCAAAGGCTGTAGAACCTCCACGTCATTCAGCTTAAGCGCCGAAGCAAGTGAATCATTTACCCCGCCCTCTGCCATATCAAGATTTGTATGGGCTGAATACACGGCAATTCCACTGCTAATCAGGTCCATTATACGTGAACCGGAAGGCCGGTCCTTTGTTATACTTTCCAGGGGTTTAAAAATCAGAGGGTGGTGTGAAACAATCATATCGGCCTTTCGCTCAACCGCCTCCCTGACTACCTCACTGCTGACATCAAGAGCTACCAGTATTGTTCTAACTTCTTTCTCCCTGTCACCCAGCAGGAGCCCGTTGTTATCCCAGCTTCTTCCGAGCCACGGTGGTGCGAGCAACTCGAGGTGCTCTACAATTTCACTGCATTTACACGGCATAAACATTCACCTTTCATATTTGATTTAATAATTTTGACTTGTGCAACAAATAACAAAAGTATGTAAGGAAAATGAATTAACCAGTGAATAAGTTTGCGGAGAAATCCTAGATGAACTATGCGAA
>JAWLGL010000116.1:0-828 GCA_041685035.1 Clostridia bacterium | reverse complement strand
AAGAAATCTTAGACAAACAGGATTCTTGGATTCAGGAGGAGTATATCTCCGACTGAACCTTAGAAGCCGTTATCCAGGGACGTAGCGCCGCTTTTCTATAATATTAAAGCTGGAATCTTAGCGGCGGTAGTCATCGGATAAACTATGCGGGGTTATGCTTAAATTTCAAGAAGAATTGACAGGAGGTCAATTCTAGGAATTATTGAGCCACGACGGCGAATTAATTCCGCTCTGAAATTTAGTATAACAAGCATCTAGTTTATCTTGATTTCGTAACCCTTATGAGCGGTTAATTTATTTTCCTAAATATCTCAAAACACTACACAAGTCAAATTAATAATGTTTTGAATAATTCAATCTTTTCGCTGACCTCATCAAGCCTCTTTCTCGACCTGGGTGTATCCTGTCCTTCAAGCTTTCTGCGGATGGACTCAAGTTCACTTATGCTGTTCATTATATATTTCCCCAGAAGTTGATGCTTTTTATCAAATAATGCTTTTCCAAAAAAAACGTACTTTCTGTCAATGGGACTTGCTTCTTTATTATGACCGGAATAAGCTCTAGCTTCAAGTATGAGATATATTTTTTCTCCTTCCTCGACCAGGTCCTCATCTTCAATCCGGTAGCCATTTTCCATCAGCCACTCTCTTAGCTCCGCATGGTGTGCCATTGGCTGCAGTATTATCTTTCGTGCCCTGCGTGCTGTATCACTGCCCTGCACGAGAATACCCTGAATCAGCAGTCCCCCCATGCCTGAAATAATGATTGTATCGGCTTCACCGGTCTGAAGTATACTCAATCCCGGGCCCATTCTGACTTCAATTCTAT
>JAWLGL010000115.1:0-6916 GCA_041685035.1 Clostridia bacterium | reverse complement strand
AAATTATCTAGGAGGAATAAAAGAATGTCAGACAAAACACTGGTCTGCAAAGACTGCAACAACGACTTCATCTTCACTGAAGGTGAACAGGAATTCTACAAGGAGAAGGGCTTCGACAACGAACCGCAGAGATGCCCTGAGTGCAGAAAAGCTAGAAAGTCATCTTACAGGTCAAACTACAACAACAACAGAATGTCAGGCGGAAGGCCAAATAACAACTGGTAGACAAAATCAAAGAGAGCGTAAGCTCTCTTTTTTATTTACAGTATATTCTCTTAGCATTCTTCAATCAAACCTTACCGGCTTACCGTCCTGAATCAAGTCGGTAATCACAGCATTACCGCTTCTATCTATCGATACTTCAACAAATGTAGTATCCTCGGCATTTATTTTTCTCTCAATTTCAAGCCCCCTGCCCTCAGGGACATAAAATGTCTCAATACCATAGCTGACTAACATAACGTGCGTATCTCTCCTCAGATCAATATAATGCTTTTCTCCCTTAATAAATACCTCTCCCGGCCCGGTTTCCGGTCTTTTTAAGGTAACCGAAACAGGCGTCCAGTACTCATATCCAGGTTTTTTGCTCAGCTTGACATAAACCCTGCTTGATGCCTTTATCCTTTCCCGTCTGTTTTCTAGATACGTTCCATCTACAGAGTAATCAATATCGGTCTCAACCTTGGATAAATCTATCTCCGATATTTCATATCCCAACCTGACGTAGTCTCCGCTGAACAGGCTTCTGGGGTCAATCGGTTCGGTTTTAAGAAGTATCTTCTCCCCATAAGCAAGTGTATACTGTTTCCCCGCAATCATAAATACAAGGAAACCTATTTGCAGTAACACTATTGCTATAAATGCAAGTCTTCTACCCTTCATGACTCATCACCCTCAATTCTCCGGTTACTTTTCTTCTCCATTTCTCGAGAAGAACCCCTCCTGCAAGCAGGATTATACCTCCAATCATAAAGAACACTGATCTGTCAATCAATTTCCACGCATAGTCGAAATAGCGTGCAATGACATCCAGTATAAATAATGCCAAAGCAACGTTTATATAGTGTTCACAGCGTTCACTGAACCCTTTTCTCACAACTGCCAGCAGCAGCAGGACATATATTATATTGAATGCAATAGTGAATACCATAGGAGCAAACAGTTCAAGTACAAAGATAAAGAGCAAGGCTCCAACTGCTATCAGCACTGAGCCTTCAACGGTATCAACCGGCTTTCTGGAAGGTTTGAAAAATATGTTGTGTATACATGAAAGAACCAGAACAGCAGAGACAATACCCAGATATGCCATACCTTCTGGAGAATACATACCGAACTCTTCTCCGGCATACCTGAATGTCAGGATAAATCCGGAAACCCCTGCCCCCAGAACAAACAAATACTTGAGTATGGGGTCAAGGCCGCCCTTCTTCAGTAGGGATTCACATGAACACGTCAGCGCATACAGACCTAGGAAGAACAGCATAATTATAGCCATGATGCTTCCGAAGCCCAGTTCATCAAAAGCCATATTTATAATCAGCCACATTAAGACTCCAAGGGCACTTAATACTGCAGTCAGCTTGGAATGCAGTTTCCATGCAAGTGGGAAGACTACTCCAATAAGCAGAATGGGAAAAAGGAAATTATAGCTTGCATTCTGCGCCTGCTCCACTGTGTTCCAAATACCGAACAGTACCACAGAAAGTGCCAGTATGGATTTCTGCCTCGTGACAATGGCTGTAGCAAGTCCTGCGAGGGCCCATACCAGCTGACCCAACGGATAATCGGCTTTAATATGGAATATCTGGGCAACAAGCCATATACCTGCTCCAAAGAACAGTACGCCAAGAAAAATCAATGCATTTCCCACTCTTGGGTAATTCTTTTTCTCATATGCAAACCAGTATCCAAGTGCATACGAGATTGTTATCAGTCCAAAAACCAGAGTAAGCTTGCACCATACAGGTATTGCATTCCAGTTGGATGAGAAAAACAGTATCAAGCCAAGTCCAAGCAGTATTGAACCAAGGATTGATACTATCGCAACAAACCTTGCATTCTTCTGTTCTTCAATTCTCTCCTGACCTCTTGAAGCGTAGATTGCAGCTATGTTGCCGCGCTGTTCTTCGCTGATTATCCCTTTTTCAGTCCATGACCTGGATTCTTCTACCAGCCACTGAATCCACTTTGCAGGATAACTCCGCGCATTGTTTTGGTTCTCTTCCATTTATATCCCCCTTTTGGTTTCATTGAAAGAAGCATATTTTTCATTCAACTTCTAAGCTCTCGACATAAAACTCCCTGCCCTTTTCAGTAAAGGTACCCATGCCTCCGCAGTCAGGGCATTCTATTCCGCTTTGTTTCTTCATAAACAGCCTGCCACACGAGCCGCATTTCAGCTCAGCATCCATGTGTGTGAAAATCAGCTTTGCGTCTTGAAGCATGGTTCCTTCCGAAAGCAGTTCAAAGTACATTTCTATGCACTCGGGAATGACAGATGACAGTTCTCCCACAACCAGCCTTATCTCAGTCACCCTGCTGGCCTGTGCATTACAGGCCTCCTCAAGTACGAGTTTTATCATGCTCTCAGTTAAGGCATATTCATGCATAAGCCTATTCCTTTATTCTTCTGTTTACCGACTTCTGATACTCAGGTGCTTTGTATTCTGGACTTGATAGTATACACTTCTTAGGACATGTCTCGGTGCAGACATTGCAGATTATACATTTGTACGGGTCTATCTCCCACGACTTTCCATCCTTGCTGACCTTGATTGCATCTGCAGGACATTTTTTCTGGCAGATACCGCAGAATATACAGTTTGAGATATCTACGTCAATACAGCCGCGCGCATTTTCAAACGGCTCCCTCTTTGTATGTGGATACCTTCTCGTAGCCGGCTTTGAAAACAGATTCCTGATAATATTCCCCAGCATCCTAAACATCAGATTACCTCCAAAAATTGGTCATCAACCTTTATTCAGTTGGTAGTTCATAGTTTTAAGTATTGCTCCAAAGCTTAACTTAAGTTCACCGAATCAACAACTATAAACTAAAGCCAAAAGATATTTACCAACTGTTAGCTCCCTTCTGTCATAAAAACGGTCAGAAACAAGCAGTGCAAGGCGTAAGGGAGCGAGGAACACGGAGCATATATTTTATATGTGAGTACCGCAGCGACCGCAACAACACAGCAATGCGCAGCTTATTACCGTTTTTAAACGGTTAGCGTTCGGTGCATGATATACACGGATCAATACTCAGCGTAATAACCGGCACATCGGCAAGCTGGGCTCCGGGCATAGCAGCCAGCAGAACAGGAACATTGGCAAATGTGGGTGTCCTCACCCTCAGCCGCTCCAGATTCTTGGTTCCATTGGCCTTAATGTAGTAGAATACTTCCCCCCTGGGCTGTTCAACCCTTTCTATGGCTTCACCGTCGGGATTGCCTTTTACCGGTATTGAAATCTCACCCTTCGGAATCTTGGATACAGCCTGTTCAATCAGGTCAAACGACTGGAACACTTCCCTAAGCCTTACAACCATCCTTGCATAGCAGTCTCCATCTGTCTCTACGATAGGAGTAAAATCCAATTGGTCGTAAGCTGCATACCCAAGTGTCCTTGAATCCTGCTCCAGACCGCTTCCTCGTCCGGTTGGTCCTACAATTCCCAGTTCGTATGCCTTCCCCTTGCTCAGCACACCTACTCCTACAGTCCTATGCTTTACCGTATAATCATGGGTAAACACCTTTTTTACCCTGTCCATCTCCCTTTTGCATTCTCCTACGACATTTAATACATGTTTCATCATGTCGTCTTCAATATCTCTTCGTAAGCCGCCTACGATATTGGTAGAAATAATAACCCTGTTGCCAGAAGTCTTTTCGAGGACATCCAATATTTTCTCCCTTGTCTTCCAAATCTGCATAAACAGACTTTCAAACCCGAAGGAGTCAGCCATCAGCCCGAGCCAGAGAAGGTGACTGTGTACCCTGTGAAGTTCCGACCAGATGACCCGAAGATACTTTGCTCTTGGCGGAATCTCAACGTCCATGAGTGATTCGATAGCCTGGCAGAAGGTAAGGGCATGCATAAAACTGCATATGCCGCAAATCCTTTCTACTACAAATATCATCTGGTTATAGTCCTTGGTCTCTATAAGTTTCTCCAGTCCCCTATGCACATATCCTACCGATGGAATGGCTTCAATCACCCTTTCATCTTCAACCACCAGTCGGAGCTGGATGGGTTCGGGTAAAACCGGGTGCTGGGGACCAAAAGGAATAATCGTTCTTCTATCGGGCAAGCTACATCTCCCCCTTTTCCTGTGTCTGCTCAACATTAGACGCAAACGGTGCTGTTCCTGCATCTCCAGTAATCAGGAACTTCCCGCCGTAATCTACAGCTAAATCCTTAAACTTTATTCCGAATAAATCCTTCATTTCGTTTTCAACCAGGGCTCCTGCAAAGTAAACTCCGGATATGCTGGGTATCTCCTCCTGCTTGCCACAAGTCATTTTAAGGTGTCTCATAGTATTATCCTTGTCAAAATGATAGTAAATCATAAATTCAGGACCCATATCAACACAGGATGCAGTCACCAGCCTATAGCCGCCATCTTTTATTTTCTGGACTTCATCTGTGAGTTCTTCCTTACGTATTTCAGTTACATTTTCTATCATACAAACTACTCCTTCTTCTCTTTTTTCTCACTATCTACCCTCTGATTCATCTTTTCGACAGCCTTGATTATTCCGTCAATTATGGCTTCAGGCTTGGGACAGCAGCCAGGTACATATACATCAACCGGAATAACCTTATCCACTCCCTCCAGGACATTATAGCATTCTCTGAAAACCCCTCCCGTCGCTGCGCAGGCTCCTATCGCAACTACTGCCTTGGGATCGGGCATCTGATCATAAACGTTCTTCAGCACACGCTTGTTCCTGTTGTTTACTGCCCCACTTACTACCAGCACATCTGCATGCTTGGGGTTTCCTACATTTACAATTCCAAATCTTTCAACATCATATATCGGAGTTAAACATGCCAGTATTTCAATATCACAGGCATTACAGCTCCCACAGTCAAAATGCACCACCCATGGTGATTTCACTCTGGACTTGTTGATTATTCCCATAATCCACCTCTCAGGATATTTCTATGTTACCAGTCAGGTTTAATACAGCAGGGCAATATTTGCAATACACAATCCTATTCCCAGCGACCATGTCACCCATATCATCCACTTCCACGTCATTCTTGCGCTTATATTGTCAATAAACATCTCAAGTACAAAACTTAATAGTGCAATTGCAATTCCTATATATATATTAGTTGCCCAAAACAGCACAATAAATCCCAGAATTAATACAAGCTCATACCAGTGCGCAAGTTCAATTAATGCAAGCTGTGGTCCTGAAAACTCTGTAAGCATACCTTTGATTAACTCCTGATGTCCATGGTGCGAAGTCGAAAAATCAAAAGGTGATTTCCTAAGCTTGATTGTCAGCACATACAGCAAAGCAATGAAGATTAGTGGAAGTGAATACAAAAGAGGTTCATTCATATCAAGCACACTTTGGACCGTAAAACTGCCGGTCTGCAAGTAGATACCAACCACCATGAATATAAGCACAGGTTCATATGCCAGCATCTGAAGAATCTCCCTATGGCTTCCTATTCTGCTGTATGGGGACTGAACCGATAAACCGCCCAGTATCAATGATACTCCCCCAAATGCCATTATGAAAATAATCATCAGCAAATCCTGCTTCAATACAAACAATACCAAGCTTGTAATCATCAGAGCCAGATATGCAAGTACATAAAGCATTTGAAACCTGTTGACTATAATACTCTCCTTACCAATCAGCTTGAAAAAGTCATAAAAAGGCTGAAGAATAGGAGGCCCAACACGGTTTTGCATTCTAGCCGTAATTATCCTGTCTATGCCGCTCAGGATACCGCCTACGATAGGGGCGGCAATTATAATCAGTATGACTGCAGCCAAAGTCTGTACCATCTTAACCTCCAGGTTGGTTATCTATATTGAAACCATAAATAAAACTATTATTATTATTCCACTTATTATCCCCGCCCAAAAGCCCAGTGTTTGCTCGCTAAATGCCGATCTCAGGTAGTAGTTATGGAATTTTGCAGGTGTCTCTGTATCTGCTTCGGCTCTGAACCCTACATTACCTTCAATCTCACAGTTTTCCCCGCAGAAGTACGGCTGGCGGACCTTATCAGGACTAACCTTCCTGAGTATGAAAGGTATTGATAAAGCTAGTGCCCCAAGTACTATGAATATCGGGAAATAAGCAAAGCTGCCAATCACTCCGTCACCTGCTATTTCAAGAAGACCGCGCCCGCCCAATATCCTTTCGTCGGTTATACCTGCAAACTGGGGTGAAACAAAGAAGTTAAACAGGAACACTATTCCCATACTCGCCGCCAGCACAACTACAAGTAGTATACCCAGGGTTGAACGGACGGTAGGGTGAAGCTTCTCCCTTGGTATTTTCTTTACATAGTTCACAGTCAGTAGTTTTCCAATCCATTTTGTCCAGAAAACCAGCGTGAATGCACTTCCAATAACTATAAGTATTAATACCAAAGGCATTCTTACTGCTGCTTCAATGGCCAACCATTTGGAAACCAGCACACCAAACGGCGGCAGCAGCATTGATACTGCCCCTATAGCCGCTACGGTGGCAGTAAACGGCATTTTCTTCATTACCCCGTCCATATCCTCAATATCCCTGCTGCCTATCTCCTGTTCGATTGTCCCTACACATAGGAACATAAGCGCCTTGGATACGGCATGGAAGATTATAAGTAGAATTGCAGCACCAACCGCAACAGGCGACCCAATTCCTGCACACGCTATTATCAGCCCCAGATTGGCTAT
>JAWLGL010000114.1:0-6941 GCA_041685035.1 Clostridia bacterium | reverse complement strand
CTGGAAGTGGGGGTATGCGCGGTAAGGGATATAGCAGGAAAAAGCGGCACGACCGAATTGCCGGTAATATTAGCCGTTCCTTTAACCAAAGACGGATGTGTGGATACCGAAGTCAACGAGGATACAGCAGAAAGGATTATAAGGTTGTAGGTGATGGGTATGATATGTGAAATAGCTCCGGCAAAGATAAACCTCTTTCTAGATGTGCTGAGGAAAAGGCCTGACGGATACCATGACCTGAAGATGGTTATGCAGACCGTAAGCCTGTATGACACTGTGCACTTATACAGGATCGATACCGGTATTGAGGTAACATGCATGTGCCCCGGGGTTCCCGACGGAGAAGCAAATATAGCGTTTAAGGCAGCGAAATTAATGTTTGACCATTTCAGATTGCCAGAAGGAATCAGAATAACAGTTGAAAAAAGAATCCCTGCGGCTGCCGGACTTGCAGGAGGAAGTGCCGATGCAGCAGCAGTTATAAAAGGTATAAATAAACTGTTTGACCTTGGACTCGAAATTGGTACACTTGCACAGTTGGGGAAAGAAGTTGGAGCTGATGTGCCTTTTTGTATAATGGGGGGAACATATATTGCTGAGGGAATAGGAGAGATTCTGACACCGCTGAAGCCCTTCCTTCAGGTGCCAATCGTATTGGCAAAGCCCGGTTTCAGTGTCTCAACTGCATATGTCTTCTCAAAGTACGGAAACAGCAACTGTACATGTAGTAAAGATATTATGAGGCTTCAGGATGCAGTTCAAAGACATGATATCAGTGAGGTTGGTTCAAGCCTCTTTAATGCGTTGGAGCAGGTAACTGCGGAAGAATTTGCAGAGATAAGGGAAATAAAAGCTGTCCTTAATGAAAAGGGTGCGTCAGGAAGCTTGATGTCAGGAAGCGGACCCTCAGTATTCGGGTTATTTGAGGATGAAGAAACTGCACAAAATGCTTATGATATATTAAAGAATATGTATAAGGATACCTATCTTCTGCAAACCTGCCGGTAATGGAAGAGCAAATTTGTTATTAAGTGGTAATAAGCTGGGCTGCCCATTCACAGCAATGTCAGACCAGACTTATTACCATTTTCATATGCCGACAATGCCCCGCATACAATATTTGTACGGGGGGATATATATGAATATTTCTGAAGCACAGCGGGCGGCAGAGCAGTTTGGAATAACCGGAAAACTTTATTTAGTTAAGGATATGGCAAGAATAGAAACCGTCGATGGAGTAAAAAGTATTAAAAAAATAAACTATGGTATTGAACGATTAATGTTTGTACATGAGGTAAAGGAGCATCTGGTAAGCAGAGGATTCCGCTTTGTAGACCGCTTTCATGAGGCTCCTGGGGGATGTCCTTACGTAGTTATGAATAGTGATGTATATATAATGAATGACTGGATAATCGGGAGGGAGTGCGATTTTGACAACATGACACATATAAGGTGTGCGGTGGAAACTTTGGCAAGGTTTCACCAATATTCAACCGGATATACACCGTCAGAACGGGTCAAAGCAAGGAATGAACTCGGAAGACTGCCTGCAGTATTAAAAAAACGAAGCGATGAACTGTTAAAACTAAAGAAAATTGCAAAGAAAGGAAAGAACAGATTCGACTATCTTTATATGAAGAACGTTGACTTTTTTATTGAGAGGAGCTTAAGTTCATTAAGGATTATAGATTCACCTGCTTACACAAGAATTGTCGAGATTGCTGAGAAGGACAGAGGAATATGCCATAGGGACTATTCATATCATAATCTTTTATTTGATAGAGAAGGAAACCTTCATATACATAACTTTGATTACTGCTGTTTTGAGATAAGGGTATATGACCTCGTAAGCTTTCTAAGAAAAATCATGAGTGAATGCAACTGGAATGTTGATGTTGCAATGGATGTTATTAGCTGGTATGATACTGTCAATAAATTGAGTAAGGATGAATTAAGAATTATTGCAGCCTTAATGGAGTATCCTCAGAAATTCTGGAGAATAGCGAACAGATATTATAACAGCAGAAGAACCCGCCCGGAAACAGGATTTTACAATAAACTTTCTGATGTTATTTCAGAAAAAGAGTTTTATAGGGACTATATTAAGAAGTTTAAGGACAACATTGCTCCGGAGATTTGTGGGTGAACTGAGTTTTTGCAGATTCTGGCCTGATTTGCCGGTTTTAACAGGAGGGAAATGATATGGACAACCTGCTCAAAACACCTCTTTATGAACTGCACAAGATGCAGGGCGCCAGGATAGTAGATTTTGCAGGGTGGGCCCTGCCAGTCCAGTTCTCGGGTATTATTGAAGAGCACCAGGCGGTTAGAACCGGAGCAGGGTTATTTGATGTTTCCCATATGGG
This sequence comes from Clostridia bacterium, assembly GCA_041685035.1. Classification (GTDB taxonomy): domain Bacteria; phylum Bacillota; class Clostridia; order Acetivibrionales; family UBA4821; genus JAWLCD01. Next base: position 4,575 of record JAWLGL010000114.1, on the reverse strand, counting down.
GGAAATAGTTGTGTTTGGTAAATACTCTGCAAGGTTTCTTGAATATCTGCTGGCAAACGAAATTTCCTCTTTGGCGGATGGAGGTATCAGATACTCTCACATCTGCAATCCCGACGGTGGTGTGGTTGATGATATATTGGTATACAGGCTTGGCGGTGAAGAGTTCCTGCTGGTAGTTAATGCGGCGAATATTGAAAAAGACCTTAAATGGATAAAATCCTATGCACCCACGGGAATAGAAGTTGAAGATGTCTCGGAGGCAACTGCACAGTTAGCTTTACAGGGGCCATTTGCAGAGAGAATTATAAGCAAGCTTGTTCCGGATGAAATCATCGGTATTAAGTACTATTCCTTCAAGCGTGATGTTACTATTGGCCGGCATAGGTGTATCCTTTCCAGGACAGGCTATACAGGTGAAGATGGTTTTGAAATATACTGTTCACCTGATGAGGCCACAAGTCTGTGGAATCTGCTGATAGAGGCCGGAGAAGGATACAACTTAAGACCTGTTGGCCTGGGTGCCAGGGATACCCTGAGGTTCGAGGCATGTCTGCCCCTTTACGGGCACGAGCTGTCTGAAGATATAACGCCGTTGGAAGCCGGGATTGGGCGTTTTGTAAAAATGGATAAGGGAGATTTTATTGGAAGGGCTGCACTTGAAAAGCAGCTTGAGGGAGGTTTGAAGCGGACGTTGGCTGGTCTTGAAATGATAGATAGGGGAATACCAAGAAACGGGTATACTGTATTCCATAAAGAGAGTCAAGCAGGATCTGTAACAACAGGCTCTTATTGTCCGACACTTGAAAAGAATCTTGCGCTGGCCATACTTGATATAAACTACACCGAAATTGGGCAGGTGGTTGAGGTGGATATACGGGGCAAAAGGCTAGAAGCAAAGGTAGTTGATACGCCGTTTTACAGGAGAAGTGTCAAAACCTGAAATAAATTTGGGAGGAAAAGATACCATGAATATTCCAGCAGAACTAAGGTATACACCTAGGCATGAATGGGTAAGGATAGAAGGAGACAAGGCATATATAGGTATAACTGATTATGCACAGCATTCTTTGGGTGATATTGTTTTTGTAGAGCTTCCTGAGGAAGGCAGAAGTGTAAAAGCCGGAGATTCATTTGGGGTGGTTGAATCGGTAAAAGCGGTATCAGATGTATATTGTCCGCTCAGCGGAACGGTTGCAGATGTAAACCGAGTGTTGATTGATTATCCTGAGAAAGTAAATGAAGCAGCATATGAAAGTTGGATGGCGGTAATTAAGATTACTGATCCGGGTGAGGCTGAGAAGCTTCTTAGCCCGGAGCAGTATGAGGAGATAGTAAAGAATGAGTCCTAAAGCAATGGAGAGACAAAACTGGAATACTATTTAACTTAGATAGTTTGAGTCGTGTAATAGATAGTAAAAGTATGTAAGGAAAATATATCAGAATACTGCACGACTCAGATTAGATAGACTAAAATCCAAGAATAAAAGGAGGCTGACATGCACCCTTATATTCCTATTACTGAAACAGATAAAGTGGAGATGCTGGCTTCAATTGGAGTCGGGTCTGTAGAGGAATTATTTTCAGATATTCCCAAGGATGTCAGACTGGATAAAAAGCTCGAGCTTCCGGACAGAATGCCCGAGATGGAATTAAAAAACTATTTCAAGCAGCTAAGTTTGAAAAATGGTGCAGATTACGTGTGTTTCAGGGGAGCAGGTGCATACAGGCACTATATTCCTTCAATAGTCGGGCATATTCTTTCCAGGTCGGAATTCTATACTGCATATACCCCCTACCAGCCTGAGATAAGTCAGGGTATTTTACAGGCCATATTCGAATATCAGACCATGCTGTGCGAGCTAACGGGAATGGATGTATCCAACGCTTCAGTATATGACGGAGCAACTGCTGCAGCTGAAGCAGTTTTTATGGCAGCTGACATAACCGGTCGCAGCAAGGTGCTTGTTCCTGTTTCGGTCAATCCGGAGATTAGAAGGGTTATAAATACATATTGTAAGGCTGCCGGGATAGAAGTGGTTGAAACCGCTTATTCTCAAGGTATATCCGATATAAAAGACCTTAAATCAAAACTCAATTCTGAAACGGCAGCTGTAGTGGTTCAAAGTCCGAATTTCTTCGGGTGCATTGAACCATGCCGGGAACTCTTTGAACTTACCCATGCAGCGGGTGCTGTTGCCGTAATGCATGCAGATCCGATATCTCTAGGGATGCTTGAATCTCCGGCTGAACTTGGGGCTGATATTGCAGTGGGGGACGGCCAGCCTTTAGGTAACCCTTTAAACTATGGAGGGCCTTATGTCGGGTTTATGGCTGTGAAGGAAAAGCATATGAGGAGACTGCCGGGTAGAATTGTTGGAGAGACAGTGGACAAAGACCGAAACAGAGGTTTTGTTCTTACCCTTCAAGCAAGGGAGCAGCATATTAGGCGTGAAAAGGCCACTTCAAATATTTGTACCAACCAGGCGCTTAATGCGCTTACAGCTGCTGTATATCTCAGTATTATGGGCAAGAAGGGGCTGAAAAAGACGGCAGAGCTCTGCATGCAAAAATCCTCTTATGCCGCGCAAAGAATCGTAAACACTGGCAGCTGTAATATGGCTTTTAATACTCCTTTCTTCAGAGAGTTTGTCGTGAAGTCAAGTTTAAAGGCCGGAGAAATAAACGAAAGGCTGTTGGAGCATAAGATTATTGGAGGGTATGAACTTGAAAATGATTACCCTGAACTGAATAACCATATGCTTTTTTGCGTAACCGAGATAATAACAAAGAAAGACATAGATAATCTGGCAGATATACTTAACCGGACCGGGAGGTGAGATTATCCATATGGAGAGAATTGAATTGATATTTGACAGAAGCAGGGAAGGCAAGCAGGGAGTTCTGCTGCCAGACAGCGATGTTCCTGAACAAAATCTGAAAATACCTGATGAATACCTGCGCCGAGAAGAACCGTTTCTCCCCGAAGTGAGTGAAACTGATGTAGTAAGGCATTTTACCGCTCTGTCAAGAAAAAACCATGGAGTGGACACGGGGTTTTATCCACTCGGTTCATGCACAATGAAGTACAATCCCAAAATTAATGAGGATATTGCCCAGCTTCAGGGCTTTGCCGAGTTGCATCCGTACAGTCCTGAAGAGTTGTCACAGGGAAGCCTGGAAGTATTATATAATATGGATAAGCATCTGAGCGAGATAACCGGAATGGACAGGGTATCCCTCCAACCTGCTGCAGGGGCGCATGGAGAATTAGCCGGCGCGATGATAATCAAAGCCTATCATGAATCCAGGGGTGATTATAATAGGGATAAGATAATCGTACCGGATTCTGCCCACGGGACAAACCCAGCTACAGCCTCAATGCTGGGCTATAAGGTGGTGGAAGTCAGGTCGGATTCCTGGGGAGGTATAGATTTGGAGCACCTGAGGGAAGTTACAGGCCGGGATACAGCAGGGCTGATGCTTACTAATCCCAATACGCTTGGTCTATTTGATGAGAATATTGCCGAGATATGCGGAATAGTACACCATGCCGGAGGCCTTCTTTACTACGACGGGGCAAACCTTAACGCCATAATGGGCATATCCAGACCTGGAGATATGGGGTTTGATATTGTTCATCTTAATCTTCATAAAACCTTCTCGACCCCGCATGGAGGCGGAGGCCCCGGAAGTGGCCCTATAGGCGTGAAGAAGAAACTTGAACCCTTTTTGCCGGTACCGCTTGTGGAAAAAAGGAACGGCAAATACTACCTGGATTACAACAGACTGAAATCCATTGGAAAGGTTAAGATGTTCTTTGGAAATTTTCAGGTAATCCTTAAAGCCTATGCCTATATACTTGCGATGGGTGCTGAAGGATTAAAAGAGGCGAGCGAGACGGCAGTACTCAATGCCAACTACGTTATGAGAAAACTGGAAGATAGATATAACCTTCCGTATAATAGAAACTGTAAGCATGAATTTGTATTCTCAGGACTCAGAGACAAGAAAGAGGGTATAACAACTATTGATGTTGCGAAGAGGCTTCTGGATTGGGGGATTCACCCCCCAACAGTTTATTTCCCCTTGATTGTAAAAGATGCCCTTATGATTGAGCCTACCGAAACCGAGAGCAGAGAAACCCTGGATAGATTTATTGAAGTTATGGTAGAAATTGCTGAAGAAGCAATTAAGAATGATGAATTACTAAGGGAGGCACCTCACATGACTCCTGTTAGAAGATTGGATGAAGTGCAGGCGGCCCGAAAGCCGATACTAAGATGGAAGGCTGATTGATGCAAAACTGATGACCCAAAGGTAAGGAATAATTTATTATTCAAGTTTAAATCTCTTTACCAATTCGGCCAGCTCGGATGACAGGAAGGCAAGTTCCTGGGCTGAAGCAGACATTTCCTGTATGGATGCGGTTTGTTCCTCTGTTCCAGCTGATATTTCCTGTATAGAAGAAGATGACTGTTGAGAAATTGCTGCAACATTCTGTACTGCATTTACTACCTGCTGAGCGTGTGCCAGTTGAGTCTGCGCTGACTGTGAAATCTGAGTTGTGGTTTGAGA
>JAWLGL010000113.1:0-6959 GCA_041685035.1 Clostridia bacterium | reverse complement strand
GAAAAGTGCACTTCTTCATATGAGGAAATATATCTAGTTGAGGGTTGGGAGTTAAGAGTTCATAGTGCTTTAGAAACTCTTCGAGGGAGAACTATAGAATAACTTTCAACTATCAACTCTAAACTCTGAACTGAAAAATAGGGGGTTATGTATGGGTAGAACCATGGATTTCAGACAGAAGGAAGTAATAAACGTATGTGACGGAAAAAGGTTGGGGTTCATATGCGATGTAGATGTGGACTTTGATACTGGGGAAATAAAGGCTATAATAGTCCCTGGTTCTGAAAAGATTTTCGGTCTCCTTCGGGGAGGCGAAGATATAGTTATACCCTGGGAGAATATTACCAAGGTTGGTGTAGATACCATTCTGGTTGAACTTGAAGAAAACAGCAAAAAGAGACATCGTGAACTAAAGGCACACTAAGAGCCTGCCGGATATCTGGTACGGCTTTTTTCTTTTGGGCAGCTTTAAGTGTAATATCTTCTTTTTGCTGGACTATTGTCTTATAGTCTAATAAAATATAATTACCCGAACATGTGATGACCAGTTACAGTTACCCTTGTAATACAAGTACATAGAAAAATCAGCTTTTCTTTGGAGGGTTGTTATGAAATGTCCGTACTGCAGTTATCATGAGAGCAAAGTTATTGACTCACGACCGACTGATGAAGGGAATATGATTCGCAGACGAAGAGAATGCATCAAATGCGCCAGGAGATTTACTACCTATGAGAAGGTTGAAAATATGCCGCTTATGGTTGTAAAAAAAGATAAAAACATGGAACCGTTTAACAGAGAAAAGCTGCTCAACGGGCTTCTGAAGGCCTGTGAAAAAAGGCCAATATCCATAGAGGTCCTGGAGACTATAGTAGACGATATAGAAGCTCAGGTAGGCAACTCGTTGATAAGAGAGATTACCAGCAAGGAGTTGGGCGAGATGGTTATGGACAGGCTCAAGGAACTGGATGATATTGCATATGTTAGGTTTGCATCTGTATACAGGCAATTTAAGGATATAAATACTTTTATCAATGAACTTCAAAAACTGATGAAGAATAATAAGGACAAGTAATAAACAGAAAATATATTGAAGATAACATAGCTCTAACCAATTATAAAAATGGGATTAGCTGTAACACAAATTGCTCTATTAGACCGAAGCATTATCCGGAGGTATATAATTATGAAAACTGAACTGTATAGTCCTTTTATAATTAGTACAAAAGAAATAATCAGTCAGATGACAGGCATTGAAGTAGAAGTGAATGATGCTCTTAATTCAGAAGGTGACGAAATTATTTCAAAAGGTGTGTCTTCAATTATTGCCTTTGCAGGAAAAATAAAAGGGAGACTGCTGCTGGATGTAGAAAATGAACTTGCAATTATTTTTGGTAAGACCTTGACTGAACAAAACTATACCAGTTGCAAAGAATTTATGGTGCTTGCTTCAGTATCTGAAATAAACAATATAATTGCAGGAAGAGCCATTACTGAATTGAATAATAAATATTCACTGGACTTAAGGCTTTCACCACCCATTGTATTTACAGGAAAGGATACGGTTATATCCATACCCAGATTATCTTCGATTTCTGTAAACTGTTCGACCATATATGGAGGCTTAAAGATCAACATAGCATTTGAAAGGAGCGTATAGGGAATGGATGCAAAATATATTAATCCTTTTCTGGAGGCCTTAAAAAACGTGTTAGGTAATTTCGGTGTAACTGATATAAAGAGAGACAGCGTACAGGTGAAAGAGAATATGAATGTTGATATGGATATAACATCCGTGGTGGGCCTTATTGGAGGCCTCAGGGGTAATATAGCATATTCCTTCTCACAGGACACTGCAAAAAAGATATGCTCTGCAATGATGATGGGGGCGCAAGTGACTGAATTTGATTCCATGGCAAGAAGTGCAATAGGTGAATTGACAAATATGATTACTGCTTCAGCCTCTATTATATTATCACAGAATAATGTTCCTATTGATATTACTCCACCATCAATTATATTTGGAAAAGACATGTACTTTATTATAAGTTCGGTTCCGGCAATAACATTGGATATGAGTACTGGACTAGGCAAAGTCCAGGTAAATATAGGACTTGAAATATAAACTGTATTTTAAAATATAATTTAGTGCTGGGAATGCAAGTGTCGTAGATTTAGGCTTGCAAACAGCACTTTTTTTTATCTCAACAACATATTGTGCATTTTACACCCAAAAAAGTGCATTTGACAATAGAATTGGGACAAGCAGCCAATAGTAGAGTATTATTATATTGGTTTACATTATATGGTGATGGGGGTATTTAGGTATGCCAATCACTTGGTGCTTTTGAAAGGAGAAGACGGATGCTGGGTAAGGTGAACAGTGCCGGATTAGCAGGACTTGAAGGTTATATTGCTGAGGTAGAGATTGATATATCTCCTGGACTGCCTTCCTTTGATATCGTAGGTCTACCCGATACGGCTGTAAGGGAGTCAAAAGAAAGGGTAAGGGCTGCAATAAAAAACAGCGGCTTTGAATTTCCAGTGAACAGGATAACTGTTAACCTTGCACCTGCCCATACAAAAAAGGAGGGACCAGCATATGACCTTCCCATTGCCCTGGCAATATTAAGCGCAACCGGGCAGGTTCAATCTTCTGAACTGGACAGGTATGTATTCCTGGGGGAACTCTCGCTGGAGGGTAAAGTTAAATCGGTTAGCGGAGCCCTTCCCATGGCTATTACGGCAAGAGAAGCAGGTTTCAGGGAAATTGTGGTACCTGAAGAAATTGCTGAGGAAGCAGGTGTGGTGAATAATATAGGGGTACTGCCGGCTTCAAGTATTTCAGAGATAATAAGCCATATTAACCAGGAGAGTTTAATAAAACACTACTCTGTTGATGTAAATAATCTTTTCAGCTCAAGCTGTACATACCAAGTTGATTTTGCCGATGTCAAAGGGCAGGAGAATGTAAAAAGAGCACTTGAAGTTGCAGCAGCAGGAGCGCATAATTGTATAATGATAGGTTCTCCGGGCACTGGAAAGACCATGATGGCCAGGAGGCTCCCAACAATCCTTCCCGACATGACCTTTGAGGAAGCTCTGCAGGTTACAAAAATTCACAGTATCGCAGGAGTGCTTCCCCCAAAAACACCGCTGATAACAGTAAGGCCGTTTCGCTCACCTCATCATACCGTTTCTGCCGTATCGCTGGTTGGAGGCGGGAAGATGCCCAAGCCGGGCGAAGTCAGCCTTGCACATTATGGAGTGCTGTTTCTTGATGAACTGCCTGAGTTCCAAAAGGATGCTTTGGAGGTTATGAGACAACCACTTGAGGATGGCATGATTACAGTCTCGAGAATAAACGCCAGCTTTACCTACCCCTCAAGGTTTATGCTTATTGCCTCAATGAACCCCTGCAGATGCGGGTATATGCTGGACCCGGCAAGAAACTGTACTTGTACACCCAACCAGGTTCAGCAGTATATGGGGAGAATCTCCGGGCCACTGCTGGACAGGATAGATATACATATAGAAGTTGCTCCGGTAGGGTATAGGGACCTTGACACACAGTCAGGTACCGAAAGTTCGGATGAAATAAGAAAGAGGGTAAACAAGGCCAGGAAGACACAGCTGGAAAGATATCGGGATATGAATATTTTCTTCAATTCCCAGCTAAAGCCTTCCCAGCTGGCCAGGTTCTGTAAACTGGGAGAGCAGGAAAGGATGCTGTTAAGAAAAGCGTTTGATAAAATGGGGCTCAGTGCAAGAGCACATGACCGTATTCTGAGAGTCGCAAGGACAATTGCTGACCTGGACGGAAGTGACGTCATAAATTCCGGACATCTTGCCGAGGCTATACAGTACAGGAGTCTGGACAGGAGACTCTGGGGAGTATGAAAGGGAGGGGAAACCCCTCCCTTTACTGCTATTAATTAACCCGATTAAATATTCATATTCCACTTATAAGGTATATTTCAACTAGAGGTGGCAGAAGCCTTTGGAGAATTAATATCATTTGGTGAGTTTACCTGTTGATGGGCAAGGAGGGAGGCCTTCTCGCTGAAATATACCCTTGCCTGTTCATCGATACATAGCTCGGCCAAAAGCATGTATATAAATAAAAGGTTATGGGTCGGAGGGTTGCAGGAAGCAGAATTAAGGATGGAGATATTTCTGTCCAGGTCAAAAATCCTCAGTTTATTCTCTTCAAGCGGGTAAGATTTTATTTTTTGATTATTAGGCTTGATTTCAGAGATAAAAAAATGTGTCCTTTCACTTATATGAGCTTCACAAAAGTATGTCACTTCAATGCTCCTTTCCAGTACCTAAGCTATGTCAATTGCATATAGTTTTTTATTACTGCAGTACTCTTTTGTAGTAATTGGTCTATCTATACATATTATACATAAATTTTGACGGTTGGTGCAGAATTCTGTAAACGGTATGATTTTCTATGTGAACGACATATGATGTGTCGTTTACATAGAAAAAAGCGCATTTTGCGAAAAAAGCAGTACAAAATGATTCTTTTCAGATAGTATTAGTATGTATTCCCGATAAACTTATTTCTTAATTCCACCTCGAGGTGGAAATTTTTTTTGTCCTTTTGAAAAAGCCATCCTACACTCATTCACTATACTGCAGATGGGCTTCTGCTCAATGAAATCTTCCGTAAAATTTCAATAGCATAGGGAAGTTGTTTGCAGAGAAAATGATTAACCGCTCATAAGGACTACGAAATCATATAAACTGAATGCTTGTTATACTAAATTTCAGACCGGAATTAATTCGCCATCCAGGCTCAGTAATTCCTAGAATTGACGTCCTGTCAATTCTTCCTGAAATTTGAGCATAATTGTAGGCCCGGGCTTTGGCTGGGCACAAGTCCCAGCCGTATGCCCTGGGCTACCCTAAAGCATTTAGATTTTTCCGTAAACTTATTCGCTGGTTAATTCATTTCCTCTGTAAGGTGCTGCTGAAAAAAGCGAGCAGTAGCAATAATAATTATTAATGGTTTAAAATGGCAGATACCGTCGATTTCTGATATAATATATTTAGATGATATTGTGGATTTTTGAAAGGAGAGCGGTGGTATGGTTGATGAAAGTAATAACAATGGAGGCTCGAAGAAAGAGATAAAAAGTGTTAAAGATATAAAGAAAAATATGCAGAGAATACAAGAGGATAAAAAGAAAGGTATCCCCCCCATACCGGTATCTAAGCCGGAGACACAATGGGATGATAGAGATCCCCGACACAAGCTGGCCGCGCTGTCCCATGGAGAGATACTGGAGGAAGAAGGTACTGGTGATACTGGACGGGAGGCTGCCGCAGCGGATTTGGGAAAGAGCACGGTGATAATTCCAGAAAGTCGTGCAGTTAGAGAAGAAGTGAATATGGCTCCTACCCGCAGAAAGCGGGCAAAAAAGCCTAAAATATCAGGGTATGTGAAGAAGGCAGGCAGATTTTTTTCTGAAAAAGCACGGGGGGGTGCTGATAAAATCAAGGAACTGTCCTTTAAGCTTAAAGAGCCCCGCTTGAGAAAGGCCATAGAGAACCGAATACCTGGAGCGCCTTGCTGGGAAGAATGCACTTTAGGTGCGGGATTAAAGATAAGTCTCTACTGCATAAGTAAAGACTGGAGGGAGCATGGCGCAGAAGAACCTCCAAAGTGGGCGGCGGTTATTGCCAATAACAAGGGAAAGGAAAAGGTTTTTGGACTCAAAGGCTGGGTTCCGCTGAACGAAAACAGGCCGTCTCCTGCCGAGATAGGAGCGTTCGTAGGCAAAAACCTTAACGAGATAGTGCTGAAGAAAAAAGGTTATTTCGGCAGGCTGGAGAGAAAGCTAGACCTTGACCGCGATGGCAATATGAAAGGGTTCAAGCTTGTGAGCACCGAGCTGGAGAAGAATACGGCAAGGCAGGGGGAAAACCGCACTCAGTCCGGAGAAGGCAGGCTGCATCCGCCCGGGCGCTGGTAGGGTGTTTGCCCTACATGAAAGGGTCAAGGGGAAATAGTAGTTGCACTGGCCTCCCATCAAGAGAGGTAATTAGCAAGTTATAGTCTCTCAGATTCCAGTTTCCAGCCTCCAGTCTCCACTTACCCCACAAGTCAGATATAATCAGCAAAAAAAAGAAAGCCCCTCAATGGGAGCTTCTATTCCGGTTGTTCACCCTCCTTGGATTCTGGTCTTTCCAGCCACCTTCCAACTTCTAGTATTCCAACTACTAGAGTTGGTGTAACCACAAGAGCAAATAACCTAATTTGAAGTGAACAGTTCACCTTTTCGGTGAAAAATGCGAAAACCCCAGCGCCAACCGCAAAAGAAATAAGTGCCACATAAATTAGCCTTGCTAGTTCTTGCCTTTTCATTAATTTTCCACGTCCTTTTTAATATATTTTCCCCTGCGGAAGCATATGCTTCATTTATATATGTCGGCAGGAATTGATACAACCTCTACGAACAAACGCCATGTCAACAATCATTGACGTGCAGGGAACAAACCGGACTACTTTGTCCTGTTTGAAATAAATACAAGGAAAAATTTCCTGTATCATCCCGCACGGAGATTGCTCACATGGCGTCTGTTATAAAAATTTGGGTTGTATATATAATTCTATTATACACCCTGTGCCTACTCAAAATCTATTGTGCAAGTTGCACAAAATTTCACAGCATATTTATGCGAAATGACAGAAGTCTCAAATTCTTTCAGATAATACAGCATGGACAAGAAAAAAATTATCTGTTAGTATAAGCTTGTAAAAATTTACATTATTACTTATATACAGACAGGATTTGACCAACACATATGCAAAGGGGAAAAGACTATGGATGATTTGAAATACTGGGTCTGGCTGAGTTCACTTCCGGGAGTTGGAGCCCGCAGGTTCAGACGGCTTGTGGAGCACTTCGGTTCTCCCTATGGTGTATGGTGTGCAGACCAATACCAGTTG
>JAWLGL010000112.1:0-6994 GCA_041685035.1 Clostridia bacterium | reverse complement strand
GTCATTGCCGCTATCAACCAAGACCGCCTCTCCATTCTCAATATATACTCCAATGTTTGTAGGAGAAGGTATATAATATGTATTTCCTTTAACATGTTCCAAGCATATCTGTGCCATGGTCTGCCTCCTCAAAAGTTCTAGCAATCCATGATTAACTATAACAGAATCTGCCCCAACAGGCAATTACCAGAAAAGTACTGTATCCAGTGTTGAAATCAATTCTTGACTCCCCTCACCCAACGCCTGTATAATGCAGACAGATTGACCGGCAAACAAAGCTTGGCAAATCTGCCCGAATTCACAGCATTATGCCGGTTCAGGAGGAGCATGGAATGAAGCGCCTGAAAAATAGGGCAATAATAATCACAGCAAGTATGATGTTGATTCTTGCTTCTTTGCTTGGCTGTTCAGGTCATGACCAGAATATCGACTATGAATCCTTGGTTTCAACCGGTGGTGCAGTCGGAGCAGAATCGGAAGCAGCTCAACCCGGCTCTGATGCAGCAGCCCGGTCTGGTCCTGCCAAAATTACAGATACCACAACCAAACCTGATACACCATCCCAGACCAGCGAATCCCAACCCTCAGGAATAAAGACTGAAGAGGCAGCCGTCTCAAGACATGTCGATGGTGATACGGTATATGTTAAATTCTCAGATGGCCGGGAAGAAAAAGTAAGGTTTATAGGCATTAACTGCCCGGAAAGCACGTCTCGCCTTGATCCCTACGGCAAGGAATCATCAGACTATACAAAGAGCAGACTGCTGGGTAAAACCGTTTACCTACAAAAGGATGTAAGCAACCGGGACCAGTATGATAGATTACTGAGGTATGTATGGCTGGAGCCGCCTAAGAGTGTGGATGAAAAGGAAATCAGGAATAAACTGTTCAATGCCGTCCTTGTTCTGGAAGGGTGCGCCCAAGCTGCAACCTTCCCTCCGGACGTTAAATACGCCAATTATTTTACAAAGTTCCAGCGTGAAGCCCGGGAAAAGGACAAAGGATTATGGGGTTCCGCATCAGGCTCATCGGCTAGTACAGGCCAATCCACCGGTGCGTCTTCAACAAAAAGTTCTTCTGATACGGTTAATAAGTCTGAGCAGGTATACGTAGGCAGTTCGAAGTCCGATAAGTACCACTACCCATCATGCACCTATGCAAAGAGAATCAAACCCGAGAACCTGGTCTCGTTCAAGAGTAAATCGGATGCGCAGTCCGAAGGATATGTACCCTGCAAGGGCTGTAAACCTTAAAGAAAAAACCCTGGAGTAAGTTCCAGGATTCAGGGTTTTAGTTCCATTTTTTCATTATGCACTTTTTTCTAAGGCAGTGTTCTGTGGTTATTTGACAGTCAAAGCATTGACACGAAAGGCACCGGAATTCATCCCAGGTACACTCTTCTCTAGTAAGATGCCTCACTCCTACAATGCATCCTTCACAGTGCAGGTTATCCCAACGCCGGCAGACTGCTTTACACAAGCACTGCTTACAAAGGCATTTCTCTTTAATAACTTCTTCTACGTCTTTCTTCCTTTTTTTAACGTCCTTCACTTTTTCAGCTCCTTTTTCAAAGATATTCTGCTCAATTAGAATCTAAAATAAATTCCAGTCTTTTAATATAAAACACACCGGTTCCTGAATCCAGCAACACCTTCCCTTAATAATTAAAAATAATATTCCTCTCATTGTACCACAATATGGGAAATGTGTCTATCTGCTTCTTGCCGACTCTATAAAAAGAAAAATGCCACCTTGCGGTGGCTGCCGAAAAAAGTTCTAAGGGTGACTATAATATACAACAAATAATATTTTATTTGAAGTGACTTTCCGCGAACGGTCGTTTTTTTGCCCTAAACGACATCCGAAGTGCAGTTTGGCACAAAAAAACTGCCGTTCGCAAAGATAGAATTACCGTTCACCTGCCACTTCCTTCTCAAGCCTGTCTAAAAACCTCTTGCAAAAATTCAGCCGGTCAACAGCAATTTCTTTTGCCCTTTCTGTAAATAATCGGCCGGGAAGGAACTTAGTTTTAGTCTCATACTCAATCTGGGGACTGTGCATGGTCTTATCCCGGATTCTTCCCTTCATATCACCTGACAGGTTACTTTCTGCATATTCATCAACATCTACATCTGCATATATCCTAGCGCCATTCCTTCCCACCCAGACAAATGCACGTGCCATACCTATAGCCCCAAGCGCGTCCAGCTTGTCGGCATCAAAAAGAATCTTTGCTTCAAGTGACCCGGGCTCATCTCCGGCCCTATAACGGTGCGTCCTTATACAATCCTGTACCCGGACTATCTTCTCCTCCGGAAACCCCGCCTCCCTCAAAACAGGTCCGGCCATTTCGGCTCCCAGCACGGCATGATCGGTACGGCCTGAGCTGTCGCTGTCTTCCCTCACCCTTGCGATGTCATGCAAAAGCGCTGCCGCCTGCAGTATATCCATATCCACATCCTGTCCTTCAGCAAGCTGAATACACAACCTCAATACCCTCTCCACATGGTCCATATCATGCGCTGAGCAAGCAAGCTCCTTCTCAACAATTCTCTTTATAACTACAAACCTTTCTTCCATAACTCTTTTCTCCTGAATCTACTGTTATTACTTGGAACCCTTTACCTTCATTCCCGGCTTGAGGTCGTTTGGAGGGTCAACAACCACCTGCTCGCCTTCACTCAACCCTTCAACAACCTCAATATAATCCTCACTTTCAATTCCTGTCGTTACACTCCTCAGTTCGGCCTTGCCTCCCTTTATTACAAAGACGGTGTCCTGGCGGTCCATGTCAAATACAGCCTTATCCGGCACATAGGCCACTGCCTGTTTTTCCTGTGTTACAATATCAACATCCACACCGTACCCGGGTTTCAGGTTGAGGGCCGTGTTTTCGAACCGGATTTTCATTTCAACCCTCTGCTGTTCTACTCCCAGCGTGGATATACTGCTTTCGGCTCTTGGAGCAATATAATATACCTCTCCTTCAATCTCCTTGTCGTCTGTGACATCCCCTGATATTACCGCCTTTTGCCCCAGCTTGATTTTCCCTGCATCATCTGCAAGGACATCAACTCTGATATATGCAGAATCGAAATTCCCTACTTCAAACAAAGGGGCTCCGGGCTGAACTGCCGCACCTTCTTCAATATGCTTTTTGAGAACCGTTCCGGTTACCCCCGAACGTATTACAGTCCTTTCCCTATTGTTCATGAGTTCTTCTACCTGAAGTCTTGCCAGTTCAACATTTGCCTGGGCTTGCTGCAGGTCGCTTTCCGACACACCTTTGTTAAGCATTTCAAGGTTATATCGAGCTATACTGAGCCTCTGCTCGGTATCCTTCCAGGTACTCTCAGCCGATGTCATAAGTAGCTCCGCATTCTTGAGTTCCTGCTGGCATACCACTCCGTTATCAAAAAGGGTCTTGGTTTTGTCGTAACTATCCTTTTTATAATCATAGTCCTTCCGGGCCGCATTCAGTGCAATTTTGACCTGCTCTACCTGAGCTTCGGCCTGCTTTACCTCTTCCGGCTTGATGCTTCTCCTGAGACTTGCCAGCGCAGCCCTTGCAGAATCATAACCAGCCTGGGCCTTCATAAGTGCTATATCCAGGTCTTCCACATCCATCAATGCAAGCTCATTGCCTGAACTTACCCTGTCACCCTCACCGACCATTATATTAACTATCTTGCCAGTCAGGTTGCCGAAAACTGTTTGTTTCTCATCAAGTTCAACCTTTCCCCGGAGTTCAACGTATTCTCTTATTGCACCTTTTTCTACCGTATGAAGGCGAACCTCCGCAGCTCCGTTCATGCTTGCCGCTGCAGCAGCCCCCAGGACAGCAAGGATGACCACAGCCCAGATTATTCTCTTCCTTTTCTTCAACATAACCCTCTCCCCCTAGTTCTCGCGGTTTTTAAGTACTTCTACCATGTCCAATCCTGTAATGTTTTTCCTGTTTGCCCATTGGGCAAGGATAATAAATGCAAAAACGCTTACTATGGTAACAATATACGTCGTGGGATATATAACCACCTCAAGCGCAAAGATTTCATTGCTGAACATCTTGCCAAGCAAGACGCACATATAGTTCCCTAAAATAATTCCCGGCACCAGGGCCGCAGCTCCCAGAATCATATTCTCTCTGAATATGGTGTTTGTTATCTCTTTCTGGGTATAGCCTAAAACCTTCAGCGATGCAAGTTCTCTCCTTCTCTCCATTATATTGATGATAGTGGTATTGAAGATAATTGCAAAGCCCATTATTACCCCAAAAGCAATCATAAGGCCAACAAACACATAAGTCAGCTCGGTATACTCCATGTAAGATTCATATGCAGTGAGCCTTCCTTCAACATTCTCAACACCGGGATACTTGAACAATTCATCTGTCACTCTTCTGTCCATACCATCTTCTATTTTCACCAGGGCTCCGGCGGCAAACCTGCCTTCTCCGGTAAGCTCCCCAAGACGGTCTATATTCATGAAGCAGTTAAATCCCGCATACTGCTTGACTATGCCTGCAACCCTCACATCCTTTTCCTCGATATGGCCTATATAAGGTGTCACTTTTATCATATCTCCAGGCTCTATGGAAAGCTTCTGGGCAATTGAATGTGCAACCAGGATGCCTTCACCGGGAATTTCTATAGGCTTAAGGTTCTGATCTATAAGCTTATAGAAGGTCTGGTCTTGCATCAGCCCAACCGCAAGGGTATCCTGCTTCATCCATCCTTTCTTTATCTGCATGGGTACCTCCAGCACAGCCTCGGACCTGGTTACTCCATCTACACTCTCAAGTTCTACGGCATCATAATAGGATGCAGGCTTGGAGAAGGTTATCCTGTAATCATGATTCTGGAATTCAAAAAAGTGCTTGGTAAAGATATAGTCCACACTGTCCATGGTGAAAAGCGATATCATAAAAAACATTACTGTGACTACTATACCTATAACAGCCAAAAGGGACCTCTGCATCCCCCTGAAAATGTTCCGGATAACCATTTTCCATCCAAACGATATGCGGCCCCATATAAAGGTAATTTTATCAAGGAATACTCTTTTCCCGCCTTTAGGCGTTTCCGAGCGCATAGCTTGAGCCGGTTGAATACCCAGTACTCTCTTGGCCGAGTTGTATCCGGCCAGCAGGCAGAAACCTGCGCTTAGTCCTACTCCTAATAGGATTATATCCCAGTAAACCTTGGCCTGCATTACCGGAATACTGAATACCTGCTTATACATGACAGTCATACCGGTGCCAAGGTATATGCCTACTATAATGGCTGGCACCGCACCTGCAATGGAAATCAGAAGGGAGTAAAACAGGTAATGCCAGAGTATTCTTGCGTTGGAGTAGCCAAAGGCTTTCATTACTCCTATTAGTGTCCTCTGGTTGCTTATCACCCTTCTCTGCATTATATAAATAACCAGCGCTGCCACAGTAAGGAATATTACCGGGAATGCATATGCCATTTTCTCAAGCTGTGTAATCTCACTGTCTATCATAGTGTGACTGAGCTGGTCTTTACGTTCAAGCCCTTTTGTAAGTCCATATGGCTTTAAGATATCCTCTATCCTGTCTATGACAGGTTTACTGTCACATCCCTTCTGGAACACAACATGAACCTGGTTGTAAGAATTATCAAAGCCTAATATGCTTCTGGCTGTAGACTCCTTTATATATATAACACCGAAATCCTCGGCCGTAATGGAGAAGGATGAAGCCGACTTCATGGCAAATATAAATTCGGGACTGCTTACAATCCCATCCACCTTCAATTCATATACTCTCAGGTTTACAATCGCCTTAATAGTATCGCCTTTCTCAAGCTTGTAAAACTCGGCAAACTTATTGTCAACCAGGCAGGACAATGGCGTGTTCGGTTTGAGGTATCCACCCTGCATAATTATCAAGTCGTTGATTTTGGGCCTCTCGGTATCAGGAACAGATATAAGCCTTATTGTAACCCTTTTATCTTCGCCCATATCAGCACCAACATCCATGCTGATTCTCCCTACAGCCTCATCCACTCCTTCAAGGGAACTTACTTCTCTTACTGTCTGAGGTGAGATGCTCTGGGCTTCTGCGTAGTAATCCAGAAATCTGTATTGGTCATAGTAGTATTCAACAGAGTTTTTAAGGTTGCGAAAAGCCATGTATGATGAAGCAAACATGGTAATACCTACGAATATTACGGCAGCAACTGCAATGAACTGCCCTTTGGATTTCATTATATCTCTAAACAGCATCCTGTTCAGCTTACCCATTAGAAGACCCCCGCTTGCTTAGCTTACCACTCTATCTTTTCGGGTTCCAGAGGCGACTGGTTTAAATAGTCCTCTACAATCTCCCCGCTCCTCATTTTGATTACCCTGTGAGCCATATCTGCTATAGGCTGGTTATGGGTAATAATCATTACTGTTTTACCGGTATCCCGGTTTATATCCCTTAGAAGGGCCAGAACCTTTATACCTGTGGTGTAATCGAGTGCGCCGGTTGGCTCATCACACATAAGCACATCCGGATTCTTTGCCACCGCCCTTGCGATAGCCACCCTCTGCTGTTCCCCACCGCTGAGCTGGGAGGGAAAGTGCGCAGCTCTATCTTTAAGCCCAACCTTATCAAGAACCTTATCAATATCAACGGGATTCTCGGAAATTTCAGTTGCAAGCTCCACATTCTCTTTAGTGGTAAGATTGGGCATAAGGTTATAGAACTGAAAAACAAAGCCTATCTTCTCCCTGCGGAAGAAGGTCAGCTGTCTCTCATTGTAAGCTGTAATATCCGTACCGTCAAAGAATACTCTGCCTGAGCTGGCCGTATCCATTCCCCCCATAATGTTGAGCAAGGTACTTTTTCCTGAACCGCTCGGGCCAAGCACAACAATCAGCTCTCCTCTCGCAATCTCAAGAGACGCTCCGGTTAATGCCTTGACGGTAACCTCTCCCATCCTGTATTCCTTCGAAACATTTTCCAATCTGAATAAGGGTTTGT
>JAWLGL010000111.1:0-7009 GCA_041685035.1 Clostridia bacterium | reverse complement strand
CTCATTTTTAACTCATAAATAACCGCCTTCATTAATGAAGGCGGGTGCAATAAATCTGATATCATCAGTAAAATTAGAGGCTAATTAGTTTGTTCTTCAATTTTTGAGTTCTGTTTATTTGCCAGTCTTTTCAGATTTTCAATTGCCTTCTCAAGCGAGTCGGAGTTCCTTTTAATCTGCATTCTAAGATAATCAAGGTCATAATCTGAAAAGTTTTTAACATCGAAGTTATTTATACTGAAATTTGACGAACTGAATTTTTCCCGATTAAATACCATTAAAACCACTCCTTACTTAAGTTCAGATTAATTATTAACATTATATTACTTTTAGTTGCAATATTCAAATTTTTTTTCCATAATCAGAAAAATTTTTGTAAAGAAATTAATACAGAAGAGTATTTGCTTAACATTTTTGTAATCAAAAAACTATTGAGTTTACAATTAAATATTGAGATAATAGGATATACAGATAAAGAAACCAATGTTAAGGGGAGCTCAATGAACACTGAGACACAAAAGGTTGTACATAAACTAAACAAAAAGCAGGTCATTATTCTTGCTGCAGTTGTTTTTGCACTCATACAGTTCTTATTTTCCATTAGGTTGTTAGCCCAGACGCTGAATTATGATAGGATTTACAAGGGTATATATATTAACGATATTTATGTTTCGGGCATGACACCAAAGGAAGCAGAAGAAATTCTGAGAGAAAATTACCTTCCCAGGGATGAGGACATGGGAATTACCTTAAAGGCAAATGGGGCCACTCAGGATATCAGAGTGAAAAACATTATAAATTCATTGGAGGTAGAACAGGCTGTTCAACTTGCTTATGACCAGGGAAGAGAAGGTAGTACAATATACAGGCTCTGGTCTATAGCCAATACCTCCCTGCGTGAAAAAACTATAGGGCTTGAACATGACTTTGACGAAGGGAAACTTCAACAGCTGATAGGTAAGTTTGCGATCAAGGTTAGAAAGGAACTGGTTCAGAGCTCATATCAGATTGTGGAGGACAAAGTAGTAATAAATTTTGGACGAGCAGGAGAAAGCATAGATGAAGCTGCTCTGAGGAAGAGCCTGATTGACAGGATAAACAGCTTTGAACCGGGAGCACTGGAAATTCCCACTCAGATTACCAAGCCCGAGCCTATAGATGTGGATCAAATATACAGCAGGGTATATACTACAGCCAAGGATGCCAGCTATGAAGTAAAAGACTATAAATTAACCATAATTCCACATGTAATAGGAAGGAATTTTGACCTTGGGAAGGCCGAGGCACTTGTAAATGAAAATCAGGATAAGGGAGGCAGTATAGAAATTCCCTTAGAGCTGACATATCCAAGTATTTATGAGCAGGAAATAAAGGATAGCATATTTAAGGATACCATTTCGTCATTTTCCACTAAGTATAACGTTAATCAGGTTGATAGAAGTGAAAACGTAAAGCTGTCGACATCCAAAATCAATGGAATAATTCTGGGGCCTGGAGATGTCTTCTCATATAATGATGTGGTTGGTGAAAGAACCCTTGAAGAAGGATATAGAGAAGCGCCTGTTTATGTTAGCGGAAGGGTAGTTGACGGCGTTGGGGGAGGACTATGCCAGGTCTCTACTACTCTGTATAATGCGGTGCTGTTTGCAGACCTTGAGGTTGTAGAAAGAAGAAACCATAATATGATTGTTAGTTATGTGCCGCCAGGAAGAGATGCTACCGTTTCGTATGGCAGTATAGACTTTAAATTCAAGAATACTTTTAAAAACCCCATAAAAGTGGAAACATCTTCAAGGGGAGGAGTATTAAAGATAAGTATACTTGGCACGCAGGAAAACCCAGGAAAGAAGATTGAACTGGAAACCGAAACACTTGATACCTATTCACTTGATGAAAAGGTAATTGAAGACCCGACCCAACCTGTAGGATACTATAAAGTAGTGCAAAATGGAATGAAAGGGTACAAGGTTAACACATACAAAATTATTAAACAGAATGGCAAAACTATTAGTAAAACAAAGATTTCTACAAACAGGTATAACCCGCTGCAAAGAATTGTAAAAAAAGGAACCAAAAAAGAAGAAACACAATAACCAAGTCAACTGATACGAGATTCACGTTTCACAGCCGAGCGCTGTTGTTATTTTGAAAGGTTTTCTAAGGCTATTTCAAAGTCCTTATATTCAAAATTGACCTTCTTACAAAAACCAATAGTTTCCGAATATACCTTTGATGCATCCTGTACACCAGTTTCTTTTCCGTAACTATCCATATCTTCAACAAGAGACCTTATAGTATCAAACAGATAGAAGCTTTCCCTGGAGCGAACTTCATATATACTTACAGAGCTCTTGTTTGAGAAGGGGTTGAAATGTTTGTGATGCACAAACACCGTATCCTCAATATGGTATAAGGATATGGATGTATGGTGCAGCTTTATTCCTATATGCTCATCAGCTGCCTCCAACCCTTTAAGTATGACTTTCTCAAGAACAGGGGAAATACTTTCAATTAGTTTCATAATGCTTTTATTATACTCCCTTTTCTTATTATTAAACGCAAAAGAAGATATTGATTATAATGTTCTCATATTTATTTCACGGGATATTTTACTTATCTTTGTGCTGATTTCCTTAGTAAGCGAAACCGTCCTGGCAACATTCAGCGAAAGCTCATCAACGTTTTTCTTGATACTACTAATGCTTGCAACCTCGCCACTAGTGTCATTTATTCCTTTTGCAGGATAGTCTGCATGCTTAGAAGATGATTTAAGGGTTTCTGCAGTATCACGGTTCTCTGATGCCGACGTGCAAAAGTCTATCGGCAAAATCCGCTTCAAATTACATGGAGAAATCTCTTCTTCAGCATTGGAAAATTTATAGAATAAGCTCATAACTCACTTCCTTTCATCTTGTTTAATTATATTATTCAATGCAAGAGCAAAAACTTCCGAAACGGTGGAAAAGAATTCATCCTTGTCGGTCTCATCTTTTTGCGGCGAAGGGTTTTCTTTAAGGATAAAAAACTGGAAGATAGAACCATAATACGCTTTTACCAGCAAGTCTAACTTATATTCATCAACCTTACAGTCAATTATCTGGAGGATATTTCTTCGAAGCTCCTCGGAAAAGCTCTGTTGAATGGCAGAAACCATTTTTGCAAGGGCCTGGTTTACCAGGGACTCACTAAGTATTACCAGAATAAGCTCTTTTCGTGCCTCCATTATATTATAGAGCCTTGAAGACAGAAGCTTTAAACTCTGTTCCAGGGATTCACACTTACAGGAGTCAATAAAAAAATCCTTACTGAATTCTTCATGGGATAATTTTTCGAACACGGCCAGCAGAAGAACTTTTTTTGTAGGGAAATAGTGATAAAAAAGTCCTTCCGAAATATTCATAAGTCTTGAGATTTCTTTTATGGCAACGCCGTTGAACCCTTTCTGAGAAAAAAGTCTCAAAGCCGCATCCAGTATTTTCTCTCTGGTTTCCATAGCTGATTTCTGCCGGGAAGTCAATTCTTTCATTAATAATCCTCTCTTTTTGTTCAGCTCTTTTTATCCAAATTTGATTATAACCTTTTATATGGTATACTGCAAAGCTTTTTAAACAATTTGGGTTTTTTAACAATACTTGTAGCACAACTTACTATATTTTAAATATAAACTAAAGGTTTGAAAAGTAGTTTTTAGAATTATTACCTTATTTTATACAAGAGTAGTTATTTAGAGATGTGTAATGTCTCACAGGTGTGGCTGGAATAGATATTGCTTACACGGCGGTATTTAAGTAAAATTAAAATAAGGTAAGAGAATACATATGTTTGGTGAGGGATACGATGTCTGATTGGGAAACATTAAAAAACCTATGCAGTGAATGTACAAAATGCAGGCTGCATGGAACAAGGACCAAGGTTGTCTTCGGTGAGGGTAATACCGATGCAGATATAATGTTTGTGGGTGAGGCGCCGGGTGCAGATGAGGATATGACGGGGAGGCCATTTGTAGGAAGAGCGGGTCAGCTTCTCGATTTGGCATTGAAGGCACTGCGGTTAAAAAGAGAGGAATGCTATATAGGGAATATATGCAAGTGCAGACCGGAAAAAAACAGGATTCCTTATGATGATGAGGCTTTATCCTGTCTTCCATATCTCAAGAATCAGATTGAGTTGATAAAACCAAAGATAATCATATGCCTTGGGGCAACCCCTCTGAAATACCTTGTGGATAAAAATGCTCAAATCACTAAAATCAGGGGCCAGTGGGTGGAAAAAGACAGATATACAATAATGCCTACATATCATCCTGCTGCCCTGTTAAGGGACCAAAGCAAGAAGATACCTTTCTGGAATGACTTGAAATCTGTGAGGGACAGGGTAAGGAAATAGTATAGCATGTGCTTTTTGAACACTAAAGAAACCTAATGAAGTTCTCCAAGTGCTTCAACCAGGCCTGTGTATAGGCTGCTAGCGGCAGTTTCTATGAATTCGGAGGTTTGAGCCCTGGCTCTGTCGTCCTTATTTGAAAGACAAATTATTTCTACAAGGACGGCCGGCATGGTAGTGTACTTCAGAACTGCAAGGTCATCTCTTGCATCTATCCCGAGGTTATTGGTTTTCAGACCGTTAACCAAAGCCCTGTTCATTATGGATGCGAATCTTCTGGAGTCGAAATTCCTGCCGGGAACCTGCTTGCCATAAGGGTTATACAGAGTTGATGTACCATTGACTCTTTTGTCTGGATACCAGTTGTTGTGAATACTTAGAAACAAAGATGCTCCAGCCTCATTAGCAATTCTCGCTCTTTGCAGCAGGTCCACATCGGTATCCTGCTCTCGTGTCATAATAACCTGTATACTATTCTTTTTAAGGATGTCTCTGAGTCTCAAGGCAATTTCAAGGTTAAGGTCCTTTTCCTTTATGCGGTCTTCCGGAGCACCTTTCTGGCTCCCCCCATGACCAGGGTCAATTACTACCAAGGGCTCGAGGGATCGGGCTGAATCAACCTGACCATGTAATGACCCTGGACTTTTCGGGTCTAATACCCCGTGGCCTGCTGCCTTCTGAACCTGCGGAAGACTTTGATATATCAGAACGGCTGCTACAGCCAAGACAGATAAAATTATAAACCTTAACCCTTTCAAGTCGCCACCTCCATAGAGCTTGGATGAAGAATATACTGCCATCAGAAGAGTTTCTGTTTGAGCCGGCAAAGGTACCGGACTTATGAGGATATTGCAATTTCATTAATAATGTGAAAACATATATATATTATATCATGTTTTAAGGTAAAAGGAGACAGGTAAGTTAATGAAACATGAATCAATTATTCGTCCAACCAGAATGCTTGTGGATTTAAGAGCCATAGAGCATAACATACGTGAAATAGCCCGGAAGCTCAGGCCCCAAACCGGAATGATTGCTGTAATTAAAGCCTCGGGATATGGAAGCGGGGCGGGAAACATTGTTGATATGCTCCTAAGAAATGGTGTAAGTATGCTGGCCGTTGCCATTGCTGAAGAAGGAATGGAGTTGAGGGAGCAGGGAGTGGATATTCCGATTCTTGTGCTTGTACAACCCAGCCGGGAAGACCTGGGAGAAGTTGTTAAGTATGGGCTTACACCTGCAGTATCGGACTATGAGCTGGCTGTTCAACTGGATAATGCTTCGTGCTCAGCAAACAAAATTACTAATCTTCATGTTGAGGTTGATACAGGAATGGGAAGGACAGGAATCAGCCCTGATAAGGCCCTCGGTCTTGTATCTGCATTGAAAAGGCTGAAGAATGTAAATGTGGAAGGTATATTTACGCATTTTGCCTGCTCAGATACCGATGCCGCATACACAAAACTCCAGATTGATAAATTTGAAAAGGTTCTGGAGGAACTAAGTAAAAAAGGAATTGATATATCTATAAAACATGCATGTAACAGTGCTGCTATACTGAATTTTCCGGAGGCTCATTATGACATGGTAAGGCCGGGGCTTATGCTGTACGGATATTACCCCAATCAAGACCTGAGAAAGGAAATTGATTTGATTCCCAGCCTTGCGTTAAAGTCAAAGGTGGTTTTCCTCAAGGAAGTGCCGGAAAACACCTCGATAAGCTACAGCAGGACATTTAAAACCAGAAGTGCTTCCCGTATAGCTACCATACCCATTGGATATGCAGACGGATACAGGAGAGCATTGTCAAACAAGGGTAGAGTGGTGATAAACGGTGTGGCTGCTCCTATAGTAGGCACGATATGTATGGATATGTGCATGGCAGATGTGACACATATCCCGGATGTCAAGGTTGGAGATGAGGTTATTCTCTTTGACCAGTATAATATAACGGTTGAAGACATTGCCAAAACATGCGGAACTATAAACTACGAAATAATATCTACTATCGGCGCAAGGGTGCCAAGGGTGTATATAAGGTGATCGGGTTCGGCTAACAAGATATTGAGTAACCACTGTAAGGCTCACATCATGTCCAGCATAGACTCAATGGCTCTTACCAGAGCCTTTTTTTGTTTGGCTGTCAACAGTTTGTTTCCGCGGTTTAGGAGTAATTCTCCCTTAGAAAAATAGATTCTGGTTACTTCAAGAACTTCCTTCCTTGAATGCTTTGGCGGAGTGGTTCCGCGCAAAAGAAAATCTATTGAAACATTAAAATAATCTGCAAGCTTTTCCAAAATATCAAAATCCGGTTTGCGGCGGCCCTGCTCATAAAGACCGATAGCTGCTGGAGTCAAATCAAGTATTTCTGATAGTTCTCTTTGTGTTAAATTGGCTTCTTGCCGGAGCTTTTTCAAGACCATCTTAAACATACAGGTACCTCAAATATTACTCACTTTGTTATGTTAAACTCCGGATGAAAGCTCCGGACATGTACAGCACTCTACGTTTACCATTACATACAAGAGTTTTCCCACTTTAATGAAAAAAAAATAATTAAAACAGTTAAAAAGCTTTTTTATACAGAAAGCAACAGAATTGATTATTTATTACAGTAATATTAAAG
>JAWLGL010000110.1:0-7045 GCA_041685035.1 Clostridia bacterium | reverse complement strand
CTAAGGCTTTTTACAATTTCGAGTATCCTCTTGCATGCGATTATGTTTGCCGTGTTGGTATTTTCAAGGTCTTCAACCAGGCGAGATATTGATGGGTCTTCCTTGAACGCCGGAGACAGTTTGAGTTTAGAGATTATAATCTTGTACAGGTCTACATTACAATTGATTGCTCCCAGCGGATTATTTATTTCATGGGCAACACCGGCGACAAGCATGCCGAGTGAAGCCATTTTTTCCTGCTGTACAAGCTGGGTCTGGGTTTCTTTCAGTTGGCTGAGAGTCCTTTTTAAGTTCTGAGATGCATCCTTTGCTCTCTGCTCTTCAGCGTGGGCTTTTTCCACAACAATATGCACCTTGCCTATTATATATATCAGAAAAGCTCCTGTAAGTGCCAGTGAAATCAGCATACTTGAAAACTGTCCCAGGTCAAGACTGGGATACAGAGCCTGTTTATTCCACAGGTAACCTATGATATTAATTGTAATTACTGAGGCTGTAGACCATACCAATACTTCATATTCAAAATACAGTACGCTGAGTGCTATTATTGGGAAAAAGACGAACACATTGTCCACTGAGCCGTTCTCAACATAAAGCACAAATATAAGTGCCAGTGCGCATGTTGCAGGGTAAATATATTTTAATTTGTTATCAAGATACCTGAAAAGATTTAAAACAGAAATAGATACAGAATAAGCAGCAATGATTACGACTGAAAATACTTTCTGATGTAAAGAGATATATTCGGCGACAGTAAAGGTTAATGAATACAGGACTGCTCCAGCAATCATAAGGGACAGGATTTGCAGGTTTACCTTCCTCTGGTTGAAAAGCTGGTCATGCTTTCTCCAAACTCTCATAATACAACCAATATCTCCTTAACTTTTATAAATATATTATAACATTATATTTCCTGTAAGGTAATATATAAAATTAAGTTCAAAAATAGAAACATATGTTTTCTTTTTAATAATACTGTGCTATACTGTATATTGCTTTAAACAGAAATCTGTCTAAGCAGGAGATGTGTATTTCCTGATGCTGAAGGAACTTAAACGGGGGTTAATATGTCGCGTGATACAATCTTTATTAAAGGTGCCAGAGAGCATAATTTAAAGAATATAGATGTTGAAATACCGAGGGATAAGCTTGTGGTGATTACCGGACTGAGCGGTTCGGGTAAGTCATCCCTTGCATTTGATACCATTTATGCAGAAGGCCAGAGAAGGTATGTCGAGTCGCTGTCTGCTTATGCAAGACAGTTTCTGGGGCAGATGGAGAAACCCGAAGTTGACTATATAGACGGGCTTTCTCCGGCCATTTCCATTGACCAGAAAACCACGAGCAAAAATCCCAGGTCAACAGTTGGTACGGTTACCGAGATTTATGATTACCTCAGACTCTTGTATGCCAGGATAGGTGTACCTCATTGTCCGTCGTGCGGCAGGGAGATTAGCCAGCAGACAATCGACCAGATAGTAGACAAGGTAATGTCACTGCCTGATGGTACCAGGATACAGCTTCTTGCGCCAATGGTGAGGGGACGCAAGGGTGAACACCACAGGATATTTGAGGATGCGCGGAAGGCTGGGTTTGTAAGGGCAAGGGTAAACGGAGAAGTAATGGAGCTGGCTGACGACATCAGTCTGGATAAAAACAAGAAACACGATATTGAAATAGTTGTGGACAGGCTGGTAATCAAGCCAGATTTAAGGGGGAGATTGGCCGATTCTCTTGAAACCATCCTCCATATGACCGGTGGACTGGCTCTGATTAGCGTAGTGGACGGGGAGGAAATGCTCTTCAGCCAGAATTTCGCCTGTACAGACTGCGGGATAAGCATTGGAGAATTCACTCCCAGAATGTTTTCATTTAATAACCCGTATGGAGCCTGTCAGAAGTGCAGCGGGCTGGGAACCCTTATGGAGATGGACCCCGATTTGATAATTCCCGATAAAACCAAGTCCATTGCGCAAGGAGCTATAGCGGTTGGCGGTTGGAACATGAACAGCGATGAAAGCTATGCGCTGATGTTCCTTCAGGCCCTGGCAAGGCACTACAAATTCAGCCTGGATACACCTGTAAAAGACCTTGACCCTGATGTGCTGAATATAATTCTCTACGGAACCCGGGGGGAGAGAATAAAGGTAGAATATACAAGGAATTACGGCAGCGGCTCGTTTATGAGTATATTTGAGGGTTTGGTCAACATCACGCAGAGAAGATACAAGGAGACTCAGTCTGAATCCCAGAGGGAATATTACGAGGGGTATATGAGTGACAAGCCTTGTCCGGAGTGTGACGGAGCGCGCTTGAAGAAGGAGAGCCTGGCCGTAACTGTAGGCGAACTGAATGTAAGTGAGCTGACCAGTATGTCTATAAGCGAAGTAAGGGCATTTTTCAAAAACCTGAGCCTGTCTGAAAGGAATAAGCTGATTGCGCATCAGATATTAAAGGAAATTGATGCAAGGGTTAAATTCCTCATTGATGTAGGGCTGGATTACCTCACACTTTCCCGTTCTGCGGGGACACTTTCGGGCGGCGAGGCGCAGAGAATCAGACTGGCTACTCAGATTGGTTCAGGCTTGATGGGGGTAGTATATATTCTTGATGAGCCAAGTATTGGCCTTCATCAGAGGGATAACGACAGGCTATTGAAAACCTTGAAGAGATTAAGAGACCTTGGGAATACCCTGATTGTAGTTGAGCACGACGAGGATACCATGTATGCGGCTGACCATATAATTGACATCGGTCCCGGTCCCGGGGTGCACGGAGGGGAGATTGTATCAGCCGGGCCGGTTGAAACTATAAAGGCATGTGACGAATCATGGACGGGTAAATACCTGAGCGGTAAGCTGTGTATAGAGGTGCCGGAAGATAGGAGAAAATTAAATGGCAAGTGGCTTGAGGTGTGCGGCGCACGTGAGAATAATCTTAAGGATATCAACGTGAAGATACCTTTAGGGGTGTTTACCTGTATAACTGGTGTATCGGGTTCAGGAAAGAGTTCCCTTATAAATGAGATACTCTACAAGAGGCTTGCAAATGAACTGAACGGTGCCAGGATGAAAGCAGGAGTCCATGACGGCATCATCGGGGTTGAACACCTGGATAAGGTTATAGATATCGACCAATCACCTATAGGGAGGACACCGAGGTCCAATCCTGCGACTTATACCGGAGTGTTTGACTTTATCCGGAGCATGTTTTCCGAGACTACCGAGGCAAGGATGAGAGGATATAAGCCCGGAAGGTTCAGCTTCAACGTGAGAGGCGGCAGGTGTGAAGCCTGCTCCGGAGATGGAATTATAAAAATTGAAATGCACTTTCTGCCCGATGTATATGTACCATGTGAGGTGTGCAAGGGTAAAAGGTACAATAGAGAGACGCTGGATGTTAAGTATAAGGGGAAGAATATCTCCGAGGTACTTGACATGACAGTTGAAGAGGCGCTCGAATTCTTTAAGAATATACCTCGTATACAGAGGAAGCTTCAGACTTTGTTTGATGTGGGGCTGGGTTATATCAAGCTGGGACAGCCGTCCACCACACTTTCGGGCGGCGAGGCCCAGAGGGTCAAGCTTGCAACCGAGCTGAGTAAAAAGAGTACAGGCAGAACCATGTATATACTGGATGAACCTACTACAGGCCTGCATATGGCCGATGTCCACAGGCTGGTGGATATACTCCAAAGGCTCGTCGGTGGGGGGAACAGCGTGGTCGTGATAGAGCATAATCTTGATGTTATTAAGACTGCGGATTATATTATCGACCTGGGGCCGGAAGGAGGGCACAGGGGAGGTATGGTTGTTGCAGAAGGTATGCCCGAAGAGGTTGCAGCATGTGAAACGTCGTATACAGGGCAGTTTCTGAAGAGGGTATTGAGCAAGGGAGCCAGAGATATAAATTAATGTGCTGAATAAGTTCGAAGACAAGAAAAAACGGGCGGGATGAATCCCGCCCAAAATATTGTAAGCCAACAACCAATATATGAATCAATTACTTGAACTTATCCTTAATCTTAATACTTAACTCACTCTCAAGCTCATCAAGCTTCTTATTCAATTCCTCCTGAACCTTGAGCTTAATCTGGACCTTCTGTCCATCAATGATGTTCTGCTTTTCGGCATTCAGTGCA
Organism: Clostridia bacterium; assembly: GCA_041685035.1. Classification (GTDB taxonomy): domain Bacteria; phylum Bacillota; class Clostridia; order Acetivibrionales; family UBA4821; genus JAWLCD01. The sequence goes on along the minus strand of JAWLGL010000110.1, from coordinate 2,904 downwards.
TCTTTAACTTCACGGCTTTTTGCCTTAAGCTGTTCCCTTGCTGCTTCCAGCTCTTCTGCAGTATACTGGTCCAGGCTGGTTCTCATATCCTCTATATACTGGTCAATGAAATCAGTGGTATCTTCAATGGTTTCCTGCCTGGTCTGCTCCAGCTCGGCATTTACAGAGGAGGCGCTCAGGCCTGCAAGTGCGGCGGCTTTCTGCTGAGCCAGCGCAATAAGGTCAATGCCAAGGCCCTGGGCTATGACAGTCTGGACTACTGCGAAAGAAAAAAGTACCGTGAGAACAACTACTGCAACTTTTCTTGACCGTGACACAGCGGATTCCCCCTGAGTTATTGGAATTGAATAGACTCTGTTAATAATAATTATCGGATAAAAAGGATTTTATGTAAACAAGAAATGTATGGAATTAACCAGCTATAGTTCTGGGGGAAGGGTGTTCCAGGGCATGTAAAAAGGGCTCTCTGGAAAGCCCTTTTTACAAGTTACTGCGGGAGCATCGAAAGGAAAAGATTTCCTTGATTACTTGATATGTTCCCACAGAACATGGCCCATTTGACTGATGTTTTTACAGCCTCAGTATATTTCGGCTGGTTGAGTGACTGAGCGCGACTGATGTATATAACTGCCTGGCTTTCACTTCTGAATTCACTGGGCACATCAGCCAACATCTTCAGCTCCTCGTTAGGCCATTGAATGGTTGACAATCTTCTCATCATTAAACATCCTCCTTTGATTTTTTAAATAAAAAACCACTACTTTTCACGCATTTGCGTGTAAAATTCTGCACAATGCATCCGAAATCAATTCGAAAGCGGGTACAACCCAACGCGCAAAATCTTGAGCAGTGGTAATTTACATATTAATTTAAAAAATGTCTTAATAATATTATACACCCCTGATGGTAACCTTTTCAATTTGGCAAATTGCACAAAATTTTCTGAACTTATAGTGCACTATGCACAAAACAGGTAAAAAAAAGAACGCATGATGCGTTCCTAACGGTATGGCTCAGTTAATTTCAGAAGGAATTGAAAAGTCTTGAGCACTTGATTTAATAAAGTTAAATACTGCGACGAACCGTTTTTCCAGTATGTGTAGGTTGTTTTCCAAATCGCTAATGTCATTTATAATCTGGTCTGTATCCATACCATCACATATGAAGCTTGACTCGTCTTTCAGCTCGGTACTGATTCTTGTAATCATTTTTATCAGCACAAAGCGGGTGTCAAGCGCCGTGGCAAACCCAGCCAGTTTCTCTAATGTTTCCTCGAATTTCAGTGTGTCGGTGTCTTTAAGTTCTTCAAGCAGTATTCCCTTGTCACGTTCGGTATCCGGGTAGAATATGCCGGTGCGCCTTATTTCTTTTAATAATTGTTCAAACCTGGGATTCGCCATATAATTTCTCCCCTTTCTTCTACGTCCGGAACCCTTAGTAACGGGACTCCTATTAAACAACAAAAATCAATATGTACAACAATATATTATATTGGAAATATTTATAAAACGCAAGTAAAATTATGTAAACAAAACTCTGGCCGGAAAGATTAGAATGCATAATATTGTTCGACCCAACATATAAAGTACTAGTGCTATAGAAAGAGGGCGGTAAAAATGTGGTTGAAAAGATAGGCGATTTTTTATAATATTTACCTGTAAAGTGGTATAGGGCTTGGTAAAGCCTAAAAATCTAAAAAGGGGGTTGTACTTTGGAAAAGTATCTCTTTATGAAACCGCTTCTTCAATTAATCTCGCAGGGCAGTTTCTTCAGGAAGGTTTTTTCAATTTTTCTCAAAGCAATAGCTGTTCTTGTCCTGCTGGCAGGCATTGTAACCTTCTTCAAGCTGTGGAAGGTAATATTTGACCTACCTGCTGCCGGAGTACTAGGGGGAATATTGTTCCAACTGCTTTTTGCTCTGGCAATTTACATGGTGGTACATATCCTGTTAATCAGAGCTAAGGACATCAACAAGCTTGGGGACTCGGAATTTACAATCGTGCCAATAATAGCTATTGCGCTCAAGTTGTTTGGAGAGTTGTATGCATCATTTGTGAGCCTGTTTGCAGTGGGTGGCGGTTTACTTTTATGGTTTGCCGGCTACAGGGCAGGATTCATTCTCAGCGAGCTAATGGATTTCATACCGCTCTCACAGTATATTGCGGGCTACGGTGGAGAGACCTTTTTAAGTGGACTTTTGTTTATAATCAGCGGATTGATAGTAGCATTCTTCACACTGGTTTTCTTCTATCTGCTGTCCGAGCTAACTATTGTAACTGTTAATATTGCAAGGAATACAAAGGTTATTAGTGAAACGGTTGAGAAAATTGCTGTGTGCAAAAAAGAAAGTGCTAAGGACTCCGTAAAGAAACCTGAGGTCGAGCCGGAGGAATAGATACATATTTTTTAAGTGGAAATCAGGAGATATTGCAGCCTGATTTCCTTTGTTTTTACCTGACAACTAAAAATTTGACATAATTTGCAACAGGTATTATTCTATAATAGCGCAATAATTTTTAACAGGATGCAGCTGGATTAAACACATATCTGATTAATTAAAACCCAAGAATTAAAAGGAGGAAAATCATGAAACGCAACAAAATTACCATTATCGGAGCAGGTAATGTAGGAGCAACCTGCGCTCACTGGGCAGCTGCCAAGGAACTTGGCGACATAGTCCTGTTTGATATTGTGGAAGGAGTTCCGCAGGGGAAAGCTCTGGATCTGATGGAAGCCGGACCTGTAGAAGGTTTCGACTGCATGATAACCGGAACGAATGATTACAGGGATACTGCAGATTCAACTCTAGTTATTGTTACTGCAGGAATAGGAAGGAAGCCTGGAATGAGCAGAGATGACCTGCTCAATACCAATGCAGGCATAGTGAAGAAATGTGTTCAGGAA
>JAWLGL010000109.1:0-7072 GCA_041685035.1 Clostridia bacterium | reverse complement strand
GCGTCTTGCCAATTTGTCGTTAATCACATATAATTCACTTTCGTTTTTCTAAGACGTATAGTATTGTACTTAGGTTCTAATGGCTTTATAATTCCCTCAATTTCTGCCGTTACTTCAACCCTGTTTCTGAATTCATCAGGTATATTATCCATATCGGGGTTGGTGAATTTGTATTTGCACCAGACTGTTACCACCTTATTACCCGGGTTGTCTATTTCAAAGCTGATTGTCTTTGAACCATCAGATTTCCCGCATAATGGCTTATCTACGCCACCCGGAGAGGCAGGATTGTCCTTGTACCCCCATTGGGTGACACCGTCATAATCTATTCTGACTATTTTCAGGTAATCCATATCTATATTTAACGTATTACCGGTGTTTACATCCATATTTATACTATACCTGTCTACGTCCACTCCCTTAGGCTCTATTACAAACTTGCATACCACCTCGGAATTCGGGAAATAGTGGTTAAGTCCCTTTTCTATTACCTGCTGCTCTGTCAGTTCACCGCCCTCCACAGCTGCCTGTATCCACATATTCGCACCGGTCACTCTGTCGATGAAGCTGGTTATTCCCGGCATACACACTTTGAAGCAGTTCCTTTCGTCCATCTGCCAGGGACCTTCTATAAGGCTCCCTTCCGGGGTCTGGTACAGTATCCTGTAGCTGAGTATGTATACGTCGTCATAGTCATATGAATCAAGAGCCCCAAAATCTGCAATTTCGACTATCGTGTTATTCGTAACTTCCCTGTCTATATCAAACAGATTTGTCCAGTTGGTATCCGATATTTTGTGGAATATGCCTATATCTATACCATAGTAGATGTAGTTCGGGTCCAGATTGGATATCTCCACGGTAACAGGAGTTGTGGATGTAGGCAGGAATACAAATCCTGTCCCAACTCCTGCCTTGCTGCACCTTTCAAACCGGTCTCCCTCCTGGGCTTTTTCTGCGTATATGTGTACAGGCAGAGTCATGCATAAGATTACTATCATAAAGGTTAGTTTTATCCGCCTCATTCCTCAGCCCTCCCTGGTTAGAATGTTACCGTTACTGTTCCTGCTGTCGGTGGAGCTACAGCGTTTATATATATTGTTTTAGTGCCTATTGTTACCTTCTTTATTCCCGGAGATGTAAAACCGCTGCCGCTAAAGTAGTTAGGGTTGGACTCTACTATAGTTACTCCGCTGCCTGTGGGAGATGTAGCCAGAACAGCATCGTTTCCCACTCCTCCCGTTCTTACATCTGTTGCATTGCATAATGTACCGGCATTACTGCCATACTCACCCTCAATAATCAGCATATATGGCTTACTTGCCGTAACCGTATATATGGAGCTTGATGAGCCGGCTTGTGCTGCTGTTGCTGCCTCCGCCGCCCACTGGGCTGCAGATTTTCCGTTATAAGTAGTGTTGTTTGCTGCGTTAGTTGCCTTAGTTGCAGCTGTATCTGCAGAAGTTTTCGCATTGTCTGCCGCCAATTTAATATCGTTGATTACTTCTTTTACTTCCGTAGCATCACTTGGAACTCGTATACTTCTTGTTATTACATTTCCTCCACCAGTTTCTGTTATCCTAAACCCCGAGTACAATGTATAAGTATAGTATGTTTCTGATTCAGCTTCAGAATCGGTAGCAGAGCTACCTGAAAAAGTTATATTCCTAGACCTGCTAGGACTTCTAGAAACTACAAATCTGAAGTTAGAAACAGGGGTATAGTTAACAGACAATTTAACATCTCTATTCTGTCCACTTATACTTAAACTAAATCCATCTACTCTATAGACCCGGTATTTAATTTCCGTTACAGTAATTTTATAACGCTCTTCATCATAATATCCGCGGTGATAAAAACCCAAACCATTATATCCCGCATTGGGAATTGTAATTGTTTTAGTTATTTTTTGATATGGTCCTGCCCCGGATACTGACGTTACATGGGTTGCAGTCGGAGTTGCTCCGCTAATACTCTCATATCTACCAGCAGCACGGATATCCAAAGTCCAAAGATTGCGGTCATAGCTAGTGCTGGTACTAGCACCTGTACATTGAACCGTAAGTGTAACTTCAGTTAAAGAACTGTATCTTCTCTCAGGACCATCTATTAAACCAAGGTCGCAATATACATAATAAAAATCGTCAACGTCATCATCATATATCCATTCCCCTTGCTTTACATATCCCGTATACGATGCCCAAGCTGGACTTAAAAATACAAAATTAACCCCAAGAATTATTGCTAATAGCATTAGAAATCTTTTCATTATAATCCCTCCATCAATATAATTCATCTTGTGAGACAAGGGGTGTGGGATAAGAGGACAGGTTCTTCGTCCCGTCAGTTTTATCTGTCTCATTTCTTCAGCTCTCCTTGGTTAGAATGTTACCGTTCCTGCTCCTGGAGTGGTTTCCGATAGATTATATATAGTATTGACCGGAAGATATTGCATTAGAACAAAGTACTTATATGACAGGCCTCTCCACTAATCTAAGATCTGGCAGCCAAGTTCAATGTTGTTTTTCAGTATTGTGCCTGTGCTGATGGTAGTGGTCTTAGCCTAACCGTTGACTAGCATTTCAGCTTTTTGGGGATTATATGGCGATTTTCCGAACTCTACGTTCCATCTGCTTCAGTACTAGTATTGGAATTATAATGCGTTCCATTAGCAGTAAATGATTCTGTTTTTGCACATTCTGGTATTTGAGGCGTTATGAACAGTACAAAGAGCCATAACGAAATTATAGTTGTGAAAAAACTCCGCTCCATTCTCTGCACAAAAAACGGCTCTTCTTTATTCGTTCAAGCTATAAATAATTCCTAAGCTATTTATCAACCTCCATTATAAAGTAGATTATCCAAAAATGTCCGTATACTTTTATTATACATCATCAGTTCCATGGATTGCAAATTTAAGTGCCGACCTGGAGAAGGGGAATGGAGAAAAGGCAAAATACTGTAGGCTGACTTCTACGCCTCCCTTTTAATTTTAGGCCCTTCAGGGGTATCTTCAACAACGATACCCATAGATTTCAGCCTATCCCTTATCTGGTCTGCCGTCTTCCAGTCCTTATTGGCACGTGCCTCCTGACGCTGTTCAACCAGCTGCATAATTTCAGTTCCGAATTCCTCTTCTTTCTTCTCGGTTACTTCATCCAGTCTCAATCCCAGAACTCTGTCGAAGTCATACAGCAAATCCCAGAACTGCCTTGATTTCCTGGAGTCTTTGACTATCTTCCAGACTATAACCATGGCTCGCGGGATATTCAAGTCATCATTAACTGCATCCAGAAACTCCTTTTTCAGCACATCAATTTCTTCCTGTTCTATTTTCAGGTCTCCTTTAGAGTGTGCAAGGACGCCCTCTCTAAGTTTTTCCAATGAAGCCTGTGCACTCCTTAGTCCTTCCCAGGTAAAATTGAGTTTACTCCTGTAATGGGCATTGTAGCAGAAAAATCTGTAGGCCATGGGTTCAAAGCCCTTTTCTTTCAGGTCTCTTATGGTGTAGGTATTGCCCAGGCTTTTAGACATCTTCCCTCCGTCCACAAGCAGGAACTCCCCGTGAACCCAGAAATTAACCGGCTGTACACCCAGCAGTCCACATGACTGTGCAATCTCATTCTCATGATGGATAGGAATATGGTCAACCCCGCCGGTGTGTATATCAAATCTATCTCCCAGATACTTCTTTCCCATTGCCGAACACTCGATGTGCCAGCCTGGATACCCAGGTCCCCATGGACTATCCCACTGCATTATATGTTCTTTTGTGGCTTTTTTCCATAGGGCAAAATCTGCAGGATGTCTTTTCTCATCATTTACCTCAACCCTTGCACCTGCCATCTGTTCTTCGAGCGATATCCCCGAGAGTTTTCCATATTCTTTGAACTTTGATACATCGTAGTATATGCCGTCTCCAATTTCATAACCGTACCCTTTTTCAACAAGGCCCTGGACAAACTCCAGCATCTCATCTATGTGTTCGGTCGCCTTGCAGATAATCTCCGGCTTTTCAATATTCAAGTATTCAACATCTTCAAAGAATGCTTCTGTAAAGTATTCAGCTATCTCCCAGGGGCTTTTTTTCTGCTCCCTGGCTGACTTAACCATTTTGTCCTCACCCTCATCTGCATCTGACAATAGATGGCCTACATCAGTGATGTTCATAACGTGTTTTACCTTGTAGCCATTATATTTAAGCACTCTTCGCAGAATATCCATAAATACATAGGTACGAAGGTTGCCTATGTGAGCATACATATAGACAGTAGGGCCGCAGGAATATATTCTCACCGTATTATTTTCAATAGGTTCAAATTGGTCCTTGCTTTTGGTAAGGGTATTAAATAGTTTCATTGTATTTGCACCTCTTATAATCTAGAAATTCTGTTCACAACTTCAACCAATTCCTTATGGTCAAAAGGCTTGATAATATATTCATATACTCCCTTGTTCTTAACCTCATCAATCATCTTCCTGCTGCTTACGGTTGAGACCACAATAATCCTGGAATCGGAACTGGACTTATGTATCTCTTCAATTATCTCGTTACCGTTTACTGTAGGAAGAATAATATCAAGAATTATTATATCGGGTTTGAGCTTTCCTGCAAGCCTTAAAGCCTGGGGGCCATCAGTAACCTCAATAACTTTCGAGAATCCCTGAATGGAGAGAAGTTTTTTAATGATTATCCTCGTAAAGTGGCTATCCTCTACAATCATCACAGTCTGGTTATTTTGTTTGGCAAGGGTATTCGGGTTGACTTTCTCAATTGTATCCCCTATGAGCCTTTCACCGAATTTATAGTAATTATCGATAATCTTCTTAAGGCTTGCCCTTGCCTCTTTATCTTTCTCTCCCAAGCCTACACCTATTTCATAACGGCCTTCGAATTTCTCCTGCCTTATAACCTGCCCTCTTAGAGTAATGGTATTTTCGCTGTTTGTTAATACCTCTACAATGATGCTGCTGCCAATATCAAAACTTCTCTTTGATAACAATCCTATGCCACTTGTACTGAGGTTATTAACAATACAGTAGTATGTTGGCTCTTCATACTCTTTTAGCCTGATTGCTGCTCCAAGGCGTACATCCAGCCTCAAGTTCTTACGTTTATTATTAAACTTCCTAATATTATCGACTCTAATAAACATTGATGGAATTTCATTTATGGTAATCTGTTCGACCTGGCCCTCCAAGAGGTATTCCGTACCATCAAAATGATATTTGCATCTTATAAGGTCACCTGACATTACAGCCATACTGTAATAAACAGGCACAAGATTTATCTGGATTATATTGTCGTTGTGTGAAATTATTACACTATCTTCCCATCCGTTTATTCCAATTTGGGTTCTGATTAACTCCCCATCCTGGATTATTGTGTGCAGAATACTTATATTCATTGTTTTTCCCCCTTGGGATATTTATCTCTGTAAATATATTCTATACTATATCCCTGATTCCTCCAATATCTATACTAAACAGCAGCATCAATTATTCCTCCTCCAACCACAACATCGCCGGTGTAAAATACAACAGACTGGCCTGGCGTCACGGCCCTTTGTTCCTTTTTGAATATTACATTCACTTTATTTCCGTCTATCGGCTCAATGAACGCCTCTGCCTCACTTGCCGCATACCTTATCTTTACAGTAACTTTCAATCTGTCCTCAAGGCTCTCTACTGCAATCAGATTAATATCCTTCGCAATCAGGCCCATGGAGTAAACCTTTTCATGCCCCCCAACAATTACCTCATTTCTCTGTGGATTAACCGCAACCACATACACGGGTTTACCAAGGGCAAGTCCCAGTCCTTTTCTCTGTCCTATGGTATAATAAACAATACCCCTGTGTTTTCCAAGCACGTTGCCATCTGTATCTACAATATCTCCGGATTTAACCTTGCCCGGGCATCTGCTTTGTATATAGCTTCCGTAGTCATCATCAATAAAACATATATCCTGACTTTCAGGTTTATCAGCAACACGCAAACCAAGCTTTGCTGCAATACTCCTTATTTTTTCCTTGTCTGTGTACTGGCCGATTGGAAACAGGGTATGTTCCAGTTGGTATTGGGTCATGTTGTAAAGTGCATAAGTCTGGTCTTTTGCAGCCGATAAAGACTTCTTGAGAAGCCATCTTTTTCTCGCCGGGTCATATTCAGTCCTGGCATAATGTCCGGTCGAAATATAGTCAACCCCCATTGTTTTGGCCTTGTTAAGAAGTAATTCAAACTTAATATGCCTATTGCATGCAATACAAGGATTTGGGGTATATCCTCTGCTGTACTGGTCAATAAAATAATCAATAACTTTGTCTCTGAATTCTTCTGAAAAGTTTAGTACATAATGGGGTATACCCAATATTTCTGATACCCTTCTTGCATCCTCTACTGCTTCAAGTGAGCAGCAGCCATTTTCACTTATACTCAGTTCTTCGTGCTGCCGCAGCTTCATAGTAATCCCTATAACCTCATAACCCTGTTCAACCAAAAGAGCGGCCGCCACTGAACTATCCACGCCGCCGCTCATTGCAACTAATACAGACTTCTTCATCACTCATCTTCAATCCCCTCATGGCACTTTTCACAACAGCCTTTACACTGCATGGTCGGCTCACTCTTTCTCCCTGTTTTCACCAGGTAATTATCAATAGCAGCCTTTATTGCTTCCTCAGCAAGATTTGAACAATGCATCTTCTGAGGAGGAAGACCATCAAGTTCATTAGCAACATCATCTCTGGTGATAGTTGTGGCATCATCGATATGTTTTCCTTTCGCAAGTTCAGTAACCATACTAATTGTCGCAATCGCAGAACCACATCCAAATGTTTTAAATTTAATATCAGAGATAACATTGCAATCAACCTTTATCGTTAACTTCATAATATCTCCACATACGGGATTACCAACCTGACCTAACCCATCAGGATTATCTACTTCTCCTACATTTCTAGGATTTGTGAAATGATCCATTACCTTATCACTATACATATTATCCCCCCACAATCATATACCAAACTAACAAATTTATTGTTTAGCACCATTATATAATGGTGACATCTCT
>JAWLGL010000108.1:0-7262 GCA_041685035.1 Clostridia bacterium | reverse complement strand
CATAATTAAAATAATTCCAGAAAAATAACTTTCCAGGATTTCTTCTTGCCCGGAAAGTTATTCTATATATGGGGGATACCTTGGGCAGTGAGCAGGTGAGCCTGATTCTGACTAACTATTTCATTTTTTCTTTCGGGTTGTCCGAAAACCAGATTTATTACTTCCCCTATATTTTCCACTGGAATTACTTCAACCGTTAGACTTGAAAAACTATCCTGCCAGTTCTCTTTTGGTATGATAATTTTTTTCACTCCGGCCAGACGTGCAGCCTCAACTTTTGCAGGTACTCCCCCCACCGGCTTGACCTGTCCACGTATAGATATTTCCCCCGTCATTGCCATACTGCTGTCTATTGCCAGGTTGGTCAGTGACGAGTATACTGCCATGGCAATCGCAATTCCTGCCGATGGTCCATCAATAGGAATACTTCCGGGAAAATTAATATGAATATCATAATCCCTTGGATTGACTCCCAGGTATTTTTTAATAACTGTTAATACATTTTCAATAGAAGCCTTGGCACTACTGGTCCTTCCCAGCTTCTGCCCCCTGTTGTCCATTTCCTCATGTTCTATGATACCGGTGACAGTTAGTGAACCCTGTCCATTCTTAGCAGGCATGGTACTTACCTCAATATCTATCACCATTCCCATGCTAGCTCCGTAAACAGCCAGACCATTTGCCAGTCCTACCTGCTTGCCGGCGCCGACCTTTTTATCCAGCCTTATATTGTAATGGCCGGATTCAACCACCCACTCGACATCTCTCTGTGTAATTGTATTTCTTCCTTCAACCAGAGATACACTACCTGCTATTTGAATGATATTTACCGCATCTCTTCCATTGGAGGCATACCGGGCAACTACATCCTCCACTCCCTCATCCAGCCGGAATCCTCCTTTTCTTGCCGCATTAGCAGATATTTTCTTAACTTCATCATGAAGCAAGGGCCTGAAATAAATCTCCACACATCTCGACCTTAGGGCCGCAGGTATCTCCTGTGCCGACCTGGTTGTGGCTCCTACAAGTCTGAAATCGGCCGGAAGGCCTTTCTGGAATATTTCGTGTATATGCAGTGGAATATTGCTGTCTTCCGAACTGTAGTAAGCGCTTTCGAGAAAGACCTTCCTGTCCTCCAGTACCTTCAGAAGCTTATTCATCTGAACCGGATGCAGTTCCCCTATTTCATCTATAAAAAGTATGCCACCATGTGCTCTCGTAACAGCTCCGGGCTTGGGTTGAGGTATGCCTGCAGAACCGTAGGCTCCTGCCCCCTGGTAAATAGGGTCATGAACCGAGCCAATAAGAGGGTCGGCAATTCCCCTTTCATCAAAACGCAGGGTTGTTGCATCAACCTCGGTAAACCGTGCGTCTATCTTAAACGGCGATAGAGACATCAACTTGGCTTCCTCAAGTACAACCCTTGCGGCAGCTGTCTTCCCCACTCCCGGAGGCCCGTAGATTATGACATGCTGGGGATTGGGCCCGCACAAAGCTGCTCTCAGAGCCCTTAGCCCCTGCTCCTGGCCTACTATATCATTGAGTCTTGAGGGTCTGGTTTTTTCGGCTAAAGGCTCTGAAAGTTTTATCTCCCTTAGCTTGTTAAGTTTATCCAACTCTTTTCTGGATTCTTTGTCTATAGCGGACTTGTTACCCTGCTGGGATTTCAACAGGTTCAAGAAATATAAACCGATTATTATGGTAAAAAACAGTTGTATCATAAACACTACATTACTTATCATTTTTAACCTCCTGCTTTGTTGTCTCGAGCCAAAAGTTGTTGAATCTCTATGCTTTATATTATTGTCTCTAACAGATATTTTTATCCTAAACAAAAAGAGAGCCTCTCGTAGAGACTCTCCTGCTTATTCGTTTTTTCTTACGATACCGACTCCCTCTTAATCCTGCTTTTTCTTTGAAAAGGCTTTTTAAGAGGCTTCTTGTTCTCATTTATTATAAGTTCAGGAAATGCCTTCTTATCTATAGCATCTTTAGTAATTATGCACTTTTCTACATTGACTACAGAAGGCAGGTCATACATGACATCCAGTATGGAGTCCTCAATAATGGACCTCAGGCCTCTTGCTCCGGTATTCCTTTCAAGTGCCTTGTCTGCAATATACTCTACCGCAGCCTGGTCAAATTCAAGTATGACGTCATCCAGTTCAAATAGCTTCTGGTACTGCTTTGTCAGCGCATTCTTAGGCTCGGTTAGTATCTTTATAAGTGCTCCTCTGTCAAGTTGATGCAATGTCACTATTACCGGAAGCCTTCCAACAAATTCTGGAATCATACCATACTTCAAGAGGTCTTCGGGAAGGATGTGACTTAGTATCTCTCCCATATCCTTTTCCTTGGGGCTTTCAATCTTGGCCCCGAACCCCATGGCCTTCTTCCCTACCCTGTTCATAATGAGTTTATCAATACCGTCGAATGCTCCTCCACAGATAAACAGAATATTTGTAGTGTCTATCTGGATAAACTCCTGGTGTGGATGCTTCCTTCCTCCCTGCGGCGGAACCGAGGCAACCGTGCCCTCAAGTATCTTGAGCAGGGCTTGCTGGACCCCTTCTCCGCTTACATCTCTGGTAATGGAGGGGTTCTCTGATTTCCTGGCTATCTTGTCAATTTCGTCAATATATACAATTCCTTTTTCTGCTCTCTCTACATCATAATCAGCTGCCTGAATAAGCTTGAGAAGGATGTTTTCCACATCTTCTCCAACGTAACCCGCCTCCGTAAGAGAGGTAGCATCAGCAATGGCAAAAGGAACATTCAGTATTTTTGCCAGTGTCTGAGCAAGCAGAGTTTTACCACAACCGGTTGGACCAAGCATAACAATGTTGCTCTTCTGAAGTTCAACATCGTTAACCTTGCTGTCATGGTTTATTCTTTTGTAATGATTATATACGGCAACAGCAAGAGACTTCTTAGCTGATTCCTGCCCTATAACATACTGGTCAAGGATTTCCTTGATTTCCTTGGGCTTGGGTATATCATTCAATTCATTCTCCGCTCTTGCTTCTTCAAATTCCTCTTCAATTATCTCGGAACACAACTCTATACATTCATCACAAATGTAAACCCCCGGTCCTGCAACCAGTCTCTTAACCTGTTCCTGAGTCTTGCCGCAAAAAGAGCATTTTAATTGCTTCTTATCATCGTATCTGGACATAAATTAATTTCACCTCAATTATTACTACAGATTATTTCTTTCTGGTCAGGACTTCATCAACAATACCATAAGCTTTTGCCTCTTCGGAAGACATAAAGAAATCCCTATCCGAATCCTTCTCAATCTTCTCAAGCGGCTGGCCTGTTCTTTCACTAAGAATCTTGTTTATCCTTGCTTTCAGCTTCAATATATATTCGGCATGAATCTTAATATCTGCCGCCTGTCCCCTTGCTCCGCCTGCCGGCTGGTGAATCATTATTTCGCTGTTGGGCAGTGCAAACCTCTTACCTTTTGCTCCTGCAGCCAGTAGAAATGCACCCATACTTGCAGCCATGCCGACACAAATTGTAGAGACATCAGGCTTTACATGCTGCATTGTATCATATATAGCAAAACCGGAAGTGATTGAGCCTCCAGGACTATTTATATATAAGTGTATATCCTTATCAGGGTCCTCTGCCTCCAGGAAAAGAAGCTGTGCAACAATAAGGCTTGCAGTTACGTCGTTTACTTCTTCCCCAAGAAAGACTATCCTTTCTTTAAGCAGTCTCGAGTATATATCGTATGACCTTTCTCCCCTGTTTGTCTGTTCAACAACTATCGGTACCAGACTCATTTACATACCTCCCTTTTTACAGTACATATCCTGTAGTATATTCCTTAGCTTCAAATACTGCAATATATGTTTACTTCTTTGTCAACTTGGCGTTGTCCATCAGGAATTTGATTATTCCGTCTACCTCTATTTCTTCTTTTATATATTTTATATCTTCATCCTTTAAATGTTTCTTAAATTCTTCAACTTCTCGGGAATAAGCCTGGGCCATTTCCTTAATCCTGTCCTCAACTTCCTGGTCAGTCACCTCTATATTCTCTTTCTTGCGGATTTCTTCTAGTGCCAACTGGATTGTTACAGACTTTTGGGCTCTTTCGTTGAAAGTCTCCCTGAATTTGTTATAGTCAGTATTTGTATATTTCAAATAATTATCCAAATTTGTTCCCTGTAAGCTTAGTCTCCATTCAAAGTCCCTTATGAAACTGTCTATCTGTTTCTCAACCATAACCTGTGGAATATCTACCGAAACCTTTTCGGCCAGATTATTGATGAGCTGTTCCTCCATCTCTTTTTTTGCCTTTTCATCGTTTGCTTTTTTAAGTTTGGACTCTATATCCTTTTTTAATTCATCTAAAGTGTCAAATTCACTGACATCTTTTGCAAACTCATCATCAAGGGCTGGAAGCTCTTTCTTTTTTATACCGTGAAGGATAACCTTGAAAGTGGCTTCCTTTCCAGCAGTGTTCTTGGAATGATAATCTTCAGGAAACTTTACTTTAATTTCTTTTTCCTCATTTATCTCCATTCCTATAAGCTGGTCTTCAAACCCTTCGATAAAGGCTCCTTTTCCAATCTCCAAATCATAATTGCTTCCTTTTCCACCTTCAAAAGGAACTCCATCAAAGAATCCTTCAAAATCAATTGTAGCTATATCACCTTTTTCAAGTTTCCTATCCTCAATGGTCACCAATCTTGCGTTTTTTTCCTGCATTTTTTCAATTTCCTGGATTACATCTTTCTCACTCACATCATACTCAACCTTCTTGACTTCAATACCCTTGTAATCCTTAACCTCAACCTCGGGCTTAACCGTAACCTCGGCTGTAAATACAAGGCTTTGTCCCGAACCTATCTGAACTATATCAATCTCAGGCCTGTCTACGGCAAAAATCTCGTTTTCTTCTACAGCCTTGTCATAGGCTTCTACTCCTGCATAATTGAATGCGTCTTCATAGAAGATTCCTTCACCGTAGTATCTTTCAATCAGGTTTCTGGGCGCCTTTCCCTTCCTGAACCCGGGAATGGCGTAATTCTTTCTGTTCTTAAGGTATGACTTTTGCATACTCTCGTTAAACTTTTCGGCTTCGACTTCAATTTCTAGCTTTACCTTGTTCTTTTCAAGCTTCTCAACCTTAACATTCATTACCAAACAAATCCTCCCTAAGCTTACTGTAAAATAGCAAGAAATTATATTCGCTGTAACATAAGCCATTATAACAATAAGAACTCAAAAAATCAAACAAAATCAGTTAACCTCTAAAGAATTTTAAGCGGACTGAAATTTAAATAATCAGATGAGACCAGTCTGAAATCAATCCCTTCAATCATACCCTGGCGTGCAAGGTCAAAATCCCCATGCAGATGACCGTAGAGACATATACTTACTTTGTATTTCTTCAGAATATCTATAAACCCATATCCATCATCATCAGAATTAAAAGGCGGATAATGCAGAACTGCAATTACCTTGGTCTTTCCACTTGCCGTTCCCTGCTGAAGTGAAAGCTCAAGCCTCTGCCGCTCTCTGGCAAATATCTTCTTATTCTCTTCAGCGGTATCCCCTTCGCCAGAAGACCATCCCCTTGTGCCGCAAATTGCCCACTGCTCATACGTATAATAGCTATTATGAAGGAAAGAAATATTCCTGAAGTTGTTTGCTTCTATAAACTTCTTCAGCTTAGTGGCGGTGGTCCACCAGTAATCGTGGTTTCCCTTTGATATAATTTTTCTCCCGGGAAGGGAATCAAGAAACGAGAAATCCATCTTCGCATCTTCAAGATATGTTGCCCAGGATATATCGCCGGGTATGACTACAGTATCCTCTTCGGTCACGGTTTGGGTCCAGTTCTGCCTTAGTTTTTCAGCATGGTCTTCCCAGAGACTGCTGAATATGTCCATCGGCTTGTCTGTTCCCAGGGAAAGATGGAGGTCTGAAATTGCATAAAGAGCCATACGGTTACTCCTGAGGAATTATAGTTGAAGCCTGCTGTCCTCATGTAATATCTTACCATCCGAAATACTATATTTCAATTCTAAAAAATCACAATTTAAATGTAGAAACATGTGTTGACAGAGGTCATAATCTGTTGTAACATATATAAGCGGGTCTTCGCGGGAAGGCTGCTTTTTATACGGGCCATTAGCTCAGTTGGCAGAGCACATGACTTTTAATCATGGTGTCCCGCGTTCGAGTCGCGGATGGCTCACCAAATACGGCCCATTGGTCAAGCGGTTAAGACACCGCCCTTTCACGGCGGTAACAGGGGTTCGAGTCCCCTATGGGTCACCATAATCGCTGGTGTAGCTCAGCTGGTAGAGCAACTGACTTGTAATCAGTAGGTCGCGGGTTCAAATCCCATCACCAGCTCCAGAAAAGAGAATCTTGAAATATCAAGGTTCTCTTTTTTTATGCCTAGTTTACTGATTTTGATTCTTGTGGGATAAAAGAATTAGTAGCCCAGCCTTAGTGTCGGGCTGCTACTGTTGTTTTTATATGGAAAACTTGTGTGTGAGAGGACTGTTTAACTCATTGATGCTCATGTCTGTGGTGAATATCAGGTGTATGCGAGTGAGAATGTTTAATTGCATCATGGCTGTGCAAATGTGAATGTTCCGATATCATCTCGCCTTCATGCTCATGTGTATGATGTCCATCATTATGACTATGACGATGCTCATGTTCAAGGTGCGCATGTACATGTTCATGATGGTGCTCTTCGCTTAACAACAGTATAGTACCAATAATCATAATAGGAAGTAGTAGCCCAGCCTTAGTGCCGGGCTACTACTACTTTCAATTTGCCTTTTAAATGTAATTGGTTAAAAACTCCATATTGAAATTCCTCCCAAATAGTATTATAATAAAATTAATAGAATATTTTTAAAGCTATGAGTAAGAAGAGTAGGTATAAACTGAAATCTCAGAGAGTCGCTAACTGGTGGAAATGCGATATGGATGTTTATGCTGAATGGGCTTACGAGCGCGGCCTGAAATGATAGTAGGCGCTGCCGGGATTTCAACCCGTTACCAAGAGAACATGTATATATGTACATGATACGAGTGGGCCTATTTGGTCAAACAGGGTGGTACCGCAGGAATTTAACCTCTTGTCCCTTCAAAGGGATAAGTGGTTTTTTATTTGGAGAGGAGATGGTTATTATGATTGAAGGTTGGTGGTGCAGCATCTAGAAAAATAATTTTAAAGGAGTGGATTAAAATGAGTTTGTACAAGCAGAATGTAACAAAGTTTG
>JAWLGL010000107.1:0-7283 GCA_041685035.1 Clostridia bacterium | reverse complement strand
CAGTCGGCTTTGATTATTTCTCCGGGCCGGCCATCATCCATGCCTTCCAGGACTTCAGCCTTCCAAATCTTAATGATACACCCATTAGTCAGAGATGAATATACGCCCGGCCATGGGTTTAGTCCGCGAACAAGGTTTCTTATTTCTTTCGCCGGCTTGCTCCAATCAACCAAACCATCTTCTTTCTTCAGCATGCGGGCATAACTGGACTCTCCTGTTTGCCTTACCCTTGGAGCCTGACCCATCTCAACCAAGTCCAGTGTCTGAACCAGCACTTGGCCTCCCTCGACAGCCAGCTTATCGTGAAGACTTTGGGCTGTATCGTCTTCATCAATAATAACTTCCTTCTTAAGAATCATATCCCCGGTATCCAGCCCTTCATCCATAAAAATGGTAGTTATACCGGTAACCTTATCGCCATTTATTATAGGCCACTGTATTGGCGCTGCCCCCCTGTACCTGGGTAACAGAGAAGCATGAACATTGATGCAGCCCAGTCCGGGAATATCGAGAACTGCCTTGGGCAGAATTTTTCCGTAAGCAACAACAGCAACAACATCTGGATTCAAGGACTTCAGAGTGTTTATAAGTTCCTCATCCTTCAATCTGTCGGGCTGTAAGACCGTTATACCTTTATTTACCGCATACTCCTTTACCGGAGAAGGTACGAGTCTCATACCCCGTCCTTTCGGCCTGTCAGGCTGTGAAACAACCGCTGTGACTTCATGCTCTGATTCCACCAGACTTTTGAGCGATTCCCTGGCGAAGTTCGGTGTCCCCATGTACACTACTCTTAAGCTCATTTAGCATTTTTCCTTTCCACATCAACAAATCTTATTACCTTGTCTTTAAACAGCACTCCGTTTAAATGGTCAATTTCATGGCATAAGACCCTGGCAAGTATTTCCTCTGCCTCAATTGTAACCTTGTTTCCCTCTTTGTCCAGACCTTCAACCTTTACTTTGGCAGGCCTGCTTACCTCGCCAAAGGTATCGGGTATGCTGAGGCAACCCTCTATCCCTATCCGTTCACCCTCTTGACTGATAATTTCAGGATTAATCAGCCTGATAGGACCTTCGCCTACATCTACTACTATTATTCTTTTCAGTACACCAACCTGTGGTGCTGCAAGGCCTACACCTGCGTTTTTTTTCATTGTCTCAACCATGTCTTCCAGCAGTGTTATAATATTATCATTTATCTGACTGACTGGTTTGGATACTTTTCTAAGTATTTCGTCTCCATCTTCTCTAACTAGTCTTAGCGCCATTTTCATGCCCCCTCAAAACTTTGAACAAATCTATAATACTTAATTAACCTCTTGTCTGTCAATCGTTTTAGCCTCACGCTACAGCATATTAAGTGGATTCACATCTATGCTTATATTACAAGCTTTCTGGTCTCGGACAGACTGCTCCCGCAATAATCTGCTCAACTTCTCCCTTAACTCTCTGCTTATCCTGCACTTTATAATTATTCTCCACCTGTATCTGTTCTTAATCTTTGATATGGGCGCCGGTACCGCATCAAGCACTGTTATTTCTTCCCCATCTATCTGCAGTTCTTTACCAAGAATACGGGAAATACCCTCTGCCGTCTGTCTTACAGCAGCCTGCACGATACCGGTAACCATGATAGATATAATATCGCAAAAAGGAGGATACTTCAGCTCATCCCTCAGAATTATCTCCTGTCTGTAAAATTCTCCGTAGTCCTGCCTTCTGGCCGTCTGGATACTGAAGTTATCGACCTCATAGGTCTGTATAATCACTTTTCCTGCTTTCTCAGCCCTGCCAGCACGTCCTGCAACCTGGGTAAGAAGCTGGAATGTCCTCTCACCAGACCTGAAATCCTCAATATTCAGCATCAGGTCTGCAGAAATCACACCTACAAGCGTAACATTCGGAAAATCATGCCCCTTTGCAATCATCTGTGTCCCGATAAGAATATTGATATTCTCATCTCTGAACCTGCCCAGAATTTCTTCATGCGAATTTTTACGCGATGTGGTATCCATATCCATTCTCAGCACGGTTGCAGTTGGGAATTGTTTTTTGACCTCTTCCTCCAGCTTCTGTGTTCCGATTCCAAAATGTCTGATATGCTCGCTTCCGCAGGATGGGCAAGCCTTGAAGTTGCCTCTGCTGTACCCGCAGTAATGGCAGACCAGCCTGTCCCCATGCAGATGATAGGTAAGTGAAATATTGCAGTTTCTGCATCTTGCAACATAGCCGCATGTTCTGCAAAGCACAAAGCTTGAATATCCACGTCTGTTGAGAAAGAGTATTGTCTGGTTGTTGTTATCTATGTTTTCACTTATTGCGTTATAGAGGCTCCTGCTGAAAATAGATTTATTGCCGTCCTCCAATTCCTTTCTCATGTCAATTATTCCAACCGGCGGGAGTGCATAGTTATTTACCCTCTCCGGCATCTTAAGTAGGTTCACCCTGCCCTCCAGTGCACTGTAGTAAGTCTCAACAGATGGAGTAGCAGACCCCGATACGAATATACAGTTCTCTATTTCACACCTTTTTCTCGCTATATCCCTGGCATGGTATTTGGGTGTCTTTTCGGACTTATAGGTATGTTCGTGCTCCTCATCAATTATTATTATTCCTGGTCTGCGGAATGGGGCAAAAACTGCCGACCTTGCGCCAACCACTACATCGACCTTGCCTTCCTTTATCCTATACCACTGGTCCTTCCTTTCGCCATCCGACAATCTGCTGTGAAGCACAGCAACCTTATCGCCGAATCTTCCTACGAATCTTTGAATCATCTGAGGCGTTAAAGAAATCTCAGGAACAAGCACTATAGCCTGCCTGCCCACCTTCAGCACCTCGGAAATAAGCTGGAGGTACACCTCGGTCTTTCCGCTGCCGGTTACTCCGTGAATCAGAAACTCACCCTGTTTTTCATGTCTTATATACCCCGATATTCTATCGATTGCTTCCTTCTGCATTTTGTTAGGGTGAAATGGGTGAGTCCTTTCAATTACCTTATTCTTTAAAGGACTTTTATCAATGTAGTCCTCCCTGATTTCAATCAGGCCTCTTTGCCTGAGGCTTCTTAATGTCCCGTAATCAGCCCCCGTCTTCCTCACAATCTCAGATGCCATACCAGCTTGGTTAGAAATAAGGTAATTTAATACTTCTATCTGACGGCTGCCCCTTATTCTTTTCGAGTCAATGAGCTCCTGAATTTCATCCCTGCCTTTTTGAAGTGCAACAAAGCCTGCCTTCTCCCTCTGCCTGGAGGCTCCAGCCGGGGGCAACATAAGTTTTAAGCAATCCGATAGGCTGCACATGTATCCTTCGGCCATCCAGAAGGCAATATCTACAAGCTCCCTTTTAATGGAGTCCTCTTGGTCAGGTACAGAGCCAATTTCCTTAAGTTCCTTGAACTCGGAAGTCTCGGTAAATCCCACCACAAACCCTTCAACCGGCCTGTTCGATCTACCGAAAGGTATAGAAACCACATGCCCGACTTTAATATTCCCGGTTAAGCTTTCAGGAACCCTGTAGTGAAAAATCTTGCCCAGCTGCGCTGCATGACTGTTTATTACAACTTCAGCTATTCTTTCCATATTGAACCTCTGCAATCAATGCCAATACCTCATTCAGTATTACGTTTGCTACCTCCTGCTTGCTCATAAGTGGGTAGTCCTTAATCTCTCCATGCCTGTTTAATATTTTCACAACATTCGTATCGGTCTCAAAACCAGCACCTTTGACAGTAATATCATTTGCAACAATCATATCCAGATTCTTTTCCCTTAGCTTGGCCTGTGCATTTGCCTTAAGATTCTCTGTCTCCATCGAAAAACCAACAACAACTTTATTTCCTTTCTTGCCCGATACCTCTTTAAGAATATCCGGGTTCCTTTGTAGTTCTATATTCATACTCCCTGAGGATTTCTTTATTTTAGACGCTGACACCTCTGCAGGCCTGTAGTCTGCTACTGCTGCAGCTTTTATCAATATATCCGTCATATCAAGCCTTTTATTGACCTCATTAAACATCTGCTGGGCAGATACAACATCAATCACTTCAACTCCGCACGGCTTCTTAAGATTAACCGGCCCTGAAATCAGGGTTACCTTCGCCCCTCTGGCAGCAGCAACCCGGGCAATTGCATATCCCATCTTTCCTGAAGAATTATTGGTAATAAACCTTACCGGGTCAAAATACTCCCTGGTTGGTCCGGCGGTTACAAGAACCTTTTTGCCACGTAGGTCTGGTTTATAAAGCAGGACCCCAACGGCCTTTTCGATGATATCTTCAGGCTCAGCCATCCGTCCGGTTCCCTCTTTTCCACATGCAAGCATACCCGTACATGGCTCAATAAACATATAGCCCTTTTCGCTCAGCCTGCTCAAGTTAGCCTGCACAATCGGGTTCTTATACATATTTGTATTCATTGCGCAAGCAAATACTACCGGCGCTTTGGATGCTATTATGGTTGTAGACAGCATGTCGTCAGCTATACCGTTTGCCACCTTTCCTATTATGTTAGCGGTTGCAGGAACTACCAGAATCATATTAGCTTTTTCGGCCAACGATATATGCTCGATTTCCCATCTGGAAGGCTGTGAAAACATATCTGTAACCACAAGGTTTTGTGACAATGTCTGCAGTGTCAAAGGAGTAATAAACTGGCAGGCATTCTTAGTCATTATCACGTGTACGTCCGCATTCATCTTTCTTAATCTGCTGATTGCCTCAGCAGCCTTATAAGCTGCTATACCCCCTGTAACGCCTACGATCACAGTTTTTCCGCTGAGCATATGTGCCTCCTTTCACAGGCTCTGGATGAGGACCAGGCACTCATACATCCTACCAGAACCTCTTAATTGAGTGCCTGGGACGTGGTGATCCCAGACCCTTAAGTGGAAATACTTATAAGTTAATATGCCATCTGAGATTGCCACGCTATCTCTCGCAACGACACCAGTTGTGCTACGTAGTATTATTAATACTGAATATTAGCATAACAAGTTAAATTCAATCTGACACACCTTAGATTATAGAAATAGCTCCCAGTAAAAATCCAGGAGCAGAAGTAAAAGCAACAATTACAGGACACAAGACTACTTAATTCCGCTCTTTGTCCTGACATATGTAATTTTATCTTCATTAATCTCATTTATTGCCACTGAAACCGGTTTTTCCGACTGGTTCTCCGTTACCTTGTGGGCCCCTTCGGCAATCTGCCTTGCTCTCTTTGCAGCCATCATGACCAGTGTATATACACTGTCGGTTTTACTTAGAAGCTTATTTATCGACGGGTCAATCATCTATTCTCGCCTCCTTAAGAGTTTTTATAAATTGTTCCAACTTATCCCTGTTCCTGTCTGCCTTGTTTTTTTCTGCATCTATTATTGCGTTTACACAGAAAACCGCATTTGCAATAGTATCATTTACAACCAGATAGTCATAGTCCTCTATCGAACGGATTTCCTGTATTGCTTTATTAATCCTCTTATTTATAACGTCATCATTCTCAGTACCCCTGGACCTTAGTCTTCTAACCAAATCATCATATTTCGGGGGTACAACAAATATCAATACACTGTCGTGATATTCCCTTTTTACATTAAGTGCCCCGGTTACCTCAATTTCAAGAATTACATTAATTCCTTCTTTGAGCTTCTCTTCGATGTACTTTTTGGGAGTACCGTAATAGTTGTCACAATATCTCACCCATTCAAGCAGTTCACCTTTCTCTATCATTTGCTCAAATTCCTGTTCAGTTTTAAAGAAGTAGCTTCTCCCTTCTACATCATGAGCCCTCGGCGAGCGGGAAGTTGCCGAGACTGAAACGCTGATATCGTCCCTTAGTTTCATCAACTCGGTACATATGGTTCCCTTTCCCGAACCTGAAGGACCGGACACAACAAATAGTATTCCTCTTCTCATTTGTTCTCCCCACTAGTCTAATAATGTTGATGATGCTGCTATATGTAAAATACTATTCTTCTTCAATTTCCTCATTGTCAGCTACGTCTTTGCTGTTAAGTCTGTTTGCAACAGTCTCGGGCTGAACAGCTGAAAGAATAATATGATCGCTGTCGGTAATAATTACAGCTCTGGTCCTTCTCCCATATGTAGCATCAATTAGCATTCCTCTGTCCCTTGCCTCCTGGATAATCCGCTTGATTGGTGCCGATTCGGGACTTACAATTGCAATCAACCTGTTGGCTGAAACAATATTTCCGAATCCAATGTTTATTAACTTCATACCATACCTCCGTTATTCAATATTTTGAACCTGCTCCCGCATCTTTTCAATTTCACTCTTGGCTTCGACAACCATTTTGGTTATCTCAAGGTTATTGGCCTTTGAGCCTATAGTATTAATCTCCCTGTTCATCTCCTGAATTACAAAATCTAACTTTCTTCCAACAACCTGACTGCTGCTAAGTATTTGCCTGAACTGTTCAGTATGACTTCTCAGCCGTATTACTTCTTCCTCAACACTGCATCTATCGGCAAACAAGGCCACCTCAATCTCCAATCTTCCCTCATCAATCTTTGTATCAGCCAGTAAATCCTTGATTCGGTTCTGCAGTCTGGTTCTGTAGTCAAGAACTATGGACGAAGCTCTTGCCTCAACGCCGGATACCAATTCATCAAGCACTACCGTCTTATCAAGCAAATCACTTTTTAGCTGTGTTCCTTCCTCTTCCCTCATTGTAATTAAAGAATCCGCAGCCTCGGTCAGCGCAACCTGTAATTCGTTCCAGACCGTATCTTCATCCTCTTCTTCTTTCTTGACCCTTAAAACTTCCGGGAACCTGCATAAAAGGGAAAGGCTTATTTCTTCATTTATATCATATCTTTGCCTGATTTTCTTCAAGGAATCCACGTACAGGTCAGCCAGTCCCTCGTCAAGAAGTACGGTTCGCCCTGTCGTACCGAAGTCATCAATCCATACACTGACGTCAACCTTTCCCCTGACTATTCTGCGGCTAAGGCTTTCCCTTATTTTGCCTTCCAGGTAGTTGTATGCCCTTGGAAGCCTTATCGAAATGTCCATATATCTATGATTTACCGTCTTAATTTCCACAAGGTATTCTCTTCCTTCTCTGACGAACACCCCTCTACCAAAACCGGTCATACTCCTTATCATGTCAATGCTCCCTTTACTATACGGTTTACAGCCGTAATTAAAAATATTATAGCATAAACGCAGGTAAATTTAAATAAAACGACGCTAACCTTTCCTAATCCTGATAAAAGTATAAGCTATTATCCCAATAATGAACAGGAATGTCAAGGCA
>JAWLGL010000106.1:0-7352 GCA_041685035.1 Clostridia bacterium | reverse complement strand
CATACTTGAAGAAGAGAAGAACTGGGCCAATGAGGCGAATGCTGTAAGAGAAAAGGCAAGGGAGGAAGTGCAAAACAGGTATACCGATGAAGTCAGCAGGAAGGGGTTTCACATCCCTGAACAGGCCAGAACAGGTGTGGCTGTCGGAGCTATAGTTGTAGCAGTTGCAGTAATATTCTGTATTTATAAAAAATACGACCAGGAGTTGGTGCCTGAATTTTATGGCAAGTACTTCAGGGAACTACCCGGAGATTATACTCCTGCTGAAATGGCAAAACTGGTATACCACCATGACCACCAGAACAAGCCCAGTTTTCTGATTGCAACACTAATGGATTTGGTAAGAAAGAAGGTCTTGCTTCTTGAAGTAAACAAAAAAATTCTCGATGGTTTTTTCAGAGACAAGGAAGTTGAGGAATACATATTTATAAAAAATCCCAACCATAATGTAGAATTGAAAAGACATGAAGCATCTCTGGTTGAGTGGTTCATTGACAGGATTGGAAACGGAGAGAGAGTTTCTTTTGATAAAATCAAGGAGAAAAGCAAGAGCAAGGCTTCGGCACGTGAATTCAAGAAGGAATACGTAAGCTGGTTTGCAGATGTGAAGATAGAAGTGCTGATGAACGGATTTTTTGACCTAAGTGCCGGTACCGGGGCTGTGACTGGAATGTTAGTAGGTGGATTATACTTGGTTCTTGGTACAGCAGTGATGTATATTGGTGGATGGAGTGTTCTGTCAGTAGTGTTATTTGGTATGGGAACTATCATGTTGATATATTCCAGCAGGATAACCAGGTTCACCAGATATGGAAACCAGCAGTACAGGAAGTGGAAAGCATTCAGGAACTTCCTTAAGGATTTCAGCCTTATGAAAGACGCACTGGTTCCTTCAGTAGTTATATGGGAACAATATCTAGTATATGCCATACCTTTGGGAGTTGCAGAACAGGTGATGAAGCAGCTGGAAATAGCTATTCCCAATGAGGATATGTATAACCATGACACTACGCCTCTGCTGTATGCAGCTGCCTATGGAGCAGGACATGATGTATTCTCACGATTCAATGACATGACAAGTGAGCTGGATAGTACAATTAACTCAGTAATGAGCGTTGCCAACTCCTCAGCTTCGTCAGGTACAGGTTCAGGTGGTGGATTCAGCAGCGGAGGTGGCGGTGGTGGCGGCGGTGGAGGAGGCGGCGCTTTCTAGAAGCAGGAATTCTCGTACGCAGTGGTCTTAAGTGCAAGGTCATATTATGGAGGTGTTTATGTACTCATACATTAAAGGGAGGGTTGAGTTAAAAACTGCCGATTATCTTGTAGTGGATAACAGTGGTATAGGATACAAGGTATTTACATCAATCTCAACCCTGAATAAACTTGAAGCCGGACAACAGGTGAAGGTACATACCTACATGTACGTTAGGGAGGATGTAATAAGCCTGTTTGGGTTCATAACTCCGGAAGAATTGAGAGTCTTCGAATTGTTAATAACTGTATCAGGGATAGGGCCAAAAGTGGCAAACTCGGTGCTGTCGGCGTTATCTCCATCAAAATTCAGCTTGGCTGTCATAACCGGAGATGTTCAGTCGCTGAAAGCTGTTCCTGGAATAGGGCTTAAGACCGCTCAGAGGATTATACTTGAGCTAAAGGATAAATTGAAATCGGATGAAGCCCTTGAAGGTGGACAGTCACAGCCTCCTGGTTCGGATGGAAATGTATCTGAAGCTGTCAGCGCACTCCAGGTTTTAGGATACTCAGCGCATGAGGCTTTGAAGGCGCTGAGGAATATTGAGGTTGACACGCTCAATATTGAAGAGGTGGTCAGGCAGGCTTTGAAAAATCTAAGCAGATAATCAGAACCCCTTGACAAAGGGGTTCTAGGTTCTGGAACGTATGAATTCTTTTAAAGCCAATATTTGTCTGGTTAGTAGGATATTCGTTTCTTTTACCCTTTCCACCATTTTCGAATATTCTTCATAATCTTTATTTTTTCTGTTTTTCATGCGGCATATTGAATTCACTTCATCCGCAAGCCTGTAGGTCAAGGTTCTTATGGTACAGCAGTAGTCACCCACTCTTTCATCAATGTACATCTTTTCGGCTTTTGATTTCAAGCCGACAACCTTCCTGGTTATTTCTCTCAACCCCTTTCACATACATCCCCACAGCCTTTAACAAGGTATGGACATTCTCAACTTCCCTGCAGTTAAAGTACTCTGCCGCAGAACTATCAGTAAAGTATTTATACTATAATATGTAAAAAGCTAATTTGTTTTCCTTAAATATTATAAAAGGCTGCATAACTTTAAATACAAAGTTAAATCAAATAAAGATTCCCCTGGATTCAGGGGAATCTCTAATCTACTTTCTACGACCGGTTTTTTTACGAACAATCATATCCTCAGGAGATTCAACATTGCTAAGATAATTACTGGAGCAGTCAGCGTACAGTTTAACCAGTTCCTGAGCCTTCAGCAGTCTTTTCCGGCATTCTTCAGTAGAGTGTTGAAGTTCGTTTTTTATCTTATCATCCTGCTGGAGGGTGCATTCATTTAGCATACTATCCAGGTTTTCCAGAGTGTTTAGAGAGCATTCCAGTTTGGATATCCATTCCAGTCTGAAAGTGTTAACTGCTGTAAGTGCTGTTTTAGCATTTTCTATATCGGTTTGCATGTCGGAAAGTACATCTCTGCAGTTCTGAATACTGGAGTTAAGCTTATACTTATCCAACTGTTCCAAAATTTCAAGTTCATTCTGACTGCTGTAGCCTACGGAGTTTTTTATAATCCTCATTGCATCCTCAATGTCGGATTTGCCAAGCTGACAGTCAAAAAACGACAGGAACTGCAGCAGTTTTGGACGGGTGTAGGAGATTTCCTTTATGCAACTGTTAAACTGCGTGTGACTTTGACTTACTTTGTCCCTGACAATTCGAACCGTCCACTCCACTGAAACGCAGCAGGACTTAAAGCGATGGACCCAATGTGAATTCTGAGGAGTATACGGGCCCAAGCGGTCTGCATACTTAGATATTCTTTCAACCGTTGAGCAAACGTAGGCCAGCATCTTTAAAATATTTGACTTATCTCTGAGTGTTGACAATTCCTTATAGTTGTGGGCTATTTCTCTCAAATCGTGTATTTTAATATCGCCTTTACATTTAACAGTCTTCATTTTTCGGTCCTCCTTTGAGGATATATATCCTCTGATTTTTGTCCGGTGACTACCGCCGCTAAGACTCCAGCTTCAGTATTATAGACAAGCGGCGCTACGTCCCTGGATAACGGCTTCTAAGATTCAGTTGGAGATATACTCCTCCTGAATCCAAGAATCCTGTTTATCCGATGACTACCGCCGCTAAGACTCCAGCTTCAGTATTAAAGATAAGCGGCGCTATGTCCCTGGATAACGGCTTCTAAGATTCAGTTGGAGATAACACTCCACCTGAATCTAAGAATCCTGTTTATGAACCGGAAGTATAAGCACGACCCGTTATACAACAATACATGTTGTTTGGTAATAAATGTAATTGTTCCTTGTTCCTAGAATTTTACCAGCTTATGGCGCATAAGTCAAACCTCAATCCGTTCCACCCGGGCACATTATATTATTTTGAAGAATAATATTCCAATAATGAATAATAAGCGGCTTCGTAGACCTGCATTTGTCATTGCGAGGAGCTTGCGACGCGGCAATCTTAGACCCATAAGAATTACTTATCAGGGAAGGCTGGCATTGAGATTGCCACGTATCTACTCGCAATGACACTAGCTGGGCGATGTAAACAATAATATAAGCTTTCTTTTCCATATTGTTCTTCAATCTTTAGAAATACGCCCTTCCGCCCTGCTTGTAAATAGTTAAATTATGATGTATACTTAAATATGCATCCTGGGTACTAATGGAGTCTGGCCTGCATAGAATGTATAGGAGGTGATGCTCGGGTAAGGGAAAGAGACAATTGAATAGTCAAGCGCCAGTGCTGGCTTAAGTGTCAGCAGACGAGGAGGAGGTTAATCGAGTTTGTCGGCGGGTGCCTCCCGGATAGCACATTCGTAATCATCTGTACAAACCCCCGGGTGACCGGGCAATAAAAGCGGGTGAAAGTGCAGTCCTTTGTTCCTAGTATGTCTAAATGTCGGTTCAGAGTTTATTTTCTATTTTATTTCCAGGAGCAATTTACCGAGAATGGCCGGAAACTGAGGGCTATTTGAGTGGATATTCCCAAATTACGGGGACATATTCCATATGCATCCCTATCTTTGCATTAGGGTGCTTTACCCAAGCTGCTTAACCATTTTCGGGACAATGAACAGGAGGTATATATTATGTGTGGAATAGTTGGTTACATCGGTGAAAAGAAAGTAGTTCCAATATTGATAGAAGGTTTAAAGAAGCTTGAATATAGAGGGTATGATTCTGCAGGAATTGCGGTGCTGGATGGAGACCGGGTAAATGTGGTCAAGAGTAAGGGAAGGCTGGCTGTGCTGGAGGATAGATTAAAATTCGAAGAAATATCAAGCTCCATGGGGATAGGCCACACCCGTTGGGCTACCCACGGAGAGCCGTCTGATGTAAACTCACATCCCCATTTGAGTACTTCAGGGAATATAGCAGTAGTCCATAATGGAATAATTGAGAACTATTTGGGCTTGAGGGAATTCCTGCAGTCCAATGGTTTTGAGTTTCAGTCTGATACAGATACCGAGGTTATTGCTCATCTTGTTGAGTACTGTTATGATGGTGACCTTCTCGATGCTGTGATAAAGGTAATGGGTAAAGTAGAGGGTTCGTATGCCCTTGGTATTGTATGCAAGGATTGCCCTGACCGGTTTATAGCGGCCAGGAAGGACAGCCCGCTTGTGGTTGGCCTGGGTGAGGGTGAAAACTTTGTTGCCTCGGACATTCCCGCAATACTGGAGCATACAAGAAAGATATACCTTCTTGACGATAAGGAGATTGCGGTGTTGAGCAAGGACCAGGTCAAGATTTTCAATACCCATAAGCAGGAAGTAAAGAAAGAGATATTTAATGTAAATTGGGATGTGTCTTCAGCCGAGAAGGGCGGCTATGAACACTTTATGATGAAGGAGATATGTGAGCAGCCAAAGGTTATAAAGGATACAATCAGTCCGAGAATCAAGGGCGGCAAGCCGGAGCTGGAGATTGATATAAGTGGGGAAGACCTTGAAGGGGTTGAAAAAATATTTATTGTAGCCTGTGGGACGGCATATCATGCTGGAATGGTAGGAAAATACCTGATTGAAAAGCTGGCAAGAATTCCTGTTGAAGTTGACATAGCTTCGGAATTCAGATATAGAAATCCAGTTCTGAATGAGAGGATGCTTGTTATAATAATTAGCCAGTCGGGTGAAACGGCAGATACGCTTGCAGCTCTAAGAGAGGCTAAGAAGAGGGGTGCCAGGATTATTTCAGTGGTAAATGTGGTGGGAAGCTCCATAGCCAGGGAGTCGGACAATGTGCTGTATACCTGGGCAGGACCGGAGATTGCTGTTGCGTCCACAAAGGCCTATACAACCCAGCTTGCTGCAATGTACCTTATTGCAGTTGATTTTGCCTTGAAGAAGGGGCTGATGGGCAAGAAGGAGTCTGAAGAAATCATTGAGCACCTCAGACAGCTTCCGGAGAAGGTTGAAGCCATACTCAAGGACATGGAAAAAATACAGTACTTTGCCTCCAGGCATTATAATGCCAAGGATATTTTCTTTATTGGCAGGGGACTTGACTATACAGTTGCCCTTGAAGGTTCTCTCAAGCTCAAGGAGATTTCATATATCCACTCAGAGGCTTATGCAGCAGGAGAATTAAAGCACGGTACCATTGCCCTGATTGAAGAGGGTACGCTGGTTGTGGCACTCGCAACGCAGGAAGGCCTCTTCGATAAGATGCTGAGCAACGTAAAAGAGGTTAAGGCAAGGGGAGCGGTTGTGCTTGCGGTAGCACAGGAAGGCAATACCGAGGCAGAGAAGGTGGCGGATTTTGTATTATATATACCCAAGACCGATGCTATCCTGACCTCCATCCTGACAGTAGTACCCCTCCAGCTGTTTGCCTACTATGTAGCTGTTGAGAAGGGCTGCGACGTTGATAAACCGAGAAACCTCGCAAAGAGTGTTACGGTGGAATAGGGATAAGAAATTAATCCGTAAAGGCAAAGAAGAAGTCTCCTTCTTGGTAATAATAGGGAATAACGACCAAGGAGGAGACTATTCTATATAAACGATTTACACACTGTTTAATCGCCTATTGCTACTAGAGTTAACGTCTGGTTACAATGAATCTTTTCCAGCTGTTCTCCATATGTGCTGAGCCCAACAAAAGGAGCAACGTTGTTTATTTTATCATATGCCTGCTTTCCGTTACCCTCATTCCTAAATTGCAGGTGCCTCATCATACAATTAAAGCCTATTATAAATTTGGGATTGGATAGTGAGTCCCTAATCCTAGTAGCAGTCTGCCCAGCAACTTCAACAGGATCTAAGGCTTTTAGTATTTTTACAGTTGTGTTTACCATTACATTGCCAAAAACTATAATTCCTCCTTCTTTGGTAACTTCTGTAGGAGTTAATATCCAAATACCATCTACGAATACTCGTCCTAATGGATTATACATAAACTTTTTAGGTAATTCCTCTATGGAACATCCTAATGTCTCTGCGTAGACTTCTGCTGCCGGTCTATTGTTAAGCTTCAAAATACACCTGAATCCGTTTGTTTCTGTGACCTTAAACTCATGTTCAGTTGCGTCATAAATATTCTCTCTAAAATAAACAAAGGGTTTGTTGGTTTTAACCAATATCAGTACTGCTGCATTCATAGTGGTTTCTCCATCTAAACTTAAGTATGTTGCTTTAAATTCCCAGCTATCAGAAGATGAACCTCCTATGACAGGAATATGTGGTATGGTTGAATTAATAGTAGATAAAATCTTTTCTTCAGAAAAGCTTAATCCATCAACTAATAATAGTCCAAATCCCTTACTGGATTGGTCAAAGCTGATTTTATCAGCAGTCTCCTGAATCTGTCTTTTACTAAGCGGGGCCCGAACCTTTATATCATTAATTAAGGTTGCTGAAATTTCTAAATCATCACCTGCAATCGAAAATCCTGCTAGTTTTCCTTCATCATAACCGAAACCTGGTATCAACTGTCCTCCGGAACTGCTTCCAACGACTATTGCATCTTCAAAGTGTTTCTTCATTTCTTTAGCTAACACTTCATGATCATAGGTATTAGGAGCGTAAAATACCACAAACTTGGTACCCGATTGATTAAGTTGAGATGCTAACTCTGCAGCTGCAGCTTGGGAACTCTCGATGTTTTGA
>JAWLGL010000105.1:0-7391 GCA_041685035.1 Clostridia bacterium | reverse complement strand
CTCCACCATACAGTCTTGCCGTCAATTCCATGTCAGAAGGACTGTTCTTATTTATGTTAGTGTCAAGCATATATATTGGAATTCTTCCAACCCTTACTTCCCAGACTTTTGCGTATACTGACCTGCCGGGAAATTCAACATTTATTACTACCTCTTTGCCGTTAGGTCCGACTGCAGGTTTAACAGGCAAATCAGACATATCTAACTCGTAGAAGCTGGTCTCCTGCCACCCTTCGGGATTGATGTACTGACTGAAGTACCCTTGTCTATACAACAGGCCAACTGCAACGAACGGGAGGCCCAGGTCGCTTGCTGTTTTACAGTGGTCTCCTGAAAGCACCCCAAGGCCACCTGAGTAAACGGGAATAATCTCATCCAGTCCGTACTCAGCTGAGAAATAAGCTATAATGTTATCTTTCCTATCGGGATAATTTTCTGAGAACCAGGTATTTTGAGCATTCATGTATTGGTCAAATTTTTTTACTGTCTCATCATACTTTTGTAAAAACTCATGGTTGCTTGAAGCTTCCTCAAGTTTTTTTACCGATACTTCACGAAGAAATCTGACCGGGTTGTTTTTTACCTTTACCCATAATTCATCATCAATAATTTTGAACAGTTTCAGTGAATCTACATTCCATGACCACCATAGATTGCTGGCTATTTCATCAAGCTTCTTCAGACTTTCCGGAAGTTCGGATTTGACTCTGATTTTTCCATATAGATACATAAGCTTCCTCCAAAGTGGTTATTTGTTTCCGAATATATAATACTTAAAAAAGCCCGACTTTGCAATATAAACATCCAATGTCAAGGGGACGGTTCAATGTCAAGGGGACGGTTCTGGTGACATTATTTTGCAATGTCACCAGAACCGTCCCCTTGACATTATTATTATTGTGCGGCTGACATCCTATTTTGTCAGACTTTCGATACGTACTTTATAAATTTTGCAGATGTCGCATCCGCTGCAGATTATAACTTTATTTATAAATACATTTTTGATTGTTTCTAAAAGCTCCTTGTTTTTTATCTGGTTTGCACCGTGAAAATATATGCGCAGTGGAGCAATGGTTATCAAAGAACTAACAAGAAGGTCATCGTAGTTAATCTCACTTTCCGGTACTTCGTTAAGGAATTCCTTGATGCAGTCATCGGTAATTACATTATGAAAGTGGTCCAGGATTATATACCTGTTGTCATAGGTGGTAAGAATATGGACTGCTTCAAGCTTGGGCTCCTGAATATCAACAAAGTACCTAAGCAGTTTAATGAATTCCTGATATTCTCTTTCCATTAAGAATGCATCAAC
Source organism: Clostridia bacterium (assembly GCA_041685035.1). Lineage (GTDB taxonomy): Bacteria > Bacillota > Clostridia > Acetivibrionales > UBA4821 > JAWLCD01. The sequence goes on along the minus strand of JAWLGL010000105.1, from coordinate 6,079 downwards.
TGCTTTATCAACTATATCTTCAAGCTCCCTCATATATTCCTTGATTCTGAAGTTTATAAATCCTTCAAGCATAATTTCGTTATTATTATCAAAATAATCAAGCAGCTTCCTATATATAAGGTTTTTTCTTTTGGGATAACTGAGGCTGAAATTTCCAGTGTCGCCACTCGGTTTTAGAAGAGAGGTTGAAACGTCCAGTATTTGTTTTTTTTCTGCTTGACTGAAGTAGCAGTAGTTCATATTTATTATCCTGGAAAGAAGCTTTTCCTCATAATACCTTATTATATAGTCTGATAGTATAAAGGAAATATACTGTTTAAATGCAATATAGTTCCTGTCGGTAAAAGCGCTTATTATTCTATTCTCAATTAGCTTACATGTTATGACTCTTGAACGGGGTGCCTTTGTAAGGGCTGTTTTGGTTTTTAGATTTTTTTCCTTTAAATTATCGAGTTGTTCTAATAGATAATTTATGGAATCGTTTGTATATTCATTTACTCCTATGGAGAGAAATCGCATCTACTTCACACCCTTCCGCGAATCTAGAATCCTTATGCCGTAAAAGAATTTAAAATCCAGATTCCTTATTCCGGTTTCCGGATTCTATCTTTCAGTCTTATTTCGATAGCTGCTTTCTTTAGTATTATGTATGATAAAATTCGATTGTATACTTAAAGGCTAACATGTATATTGTGGAATTAATTGTTAACAAAGCTATAAAAAAATGAAGCTTTTTTTATTAAGATAAAGGCACTGCTTTGGTTTTAATCTTCAGGTATTAACCGTCTTCTATTAGTGGAATCAAAGAACCCAGGTCAACAGGTCTTTTTTCTGACAGGTAGACCAAGTCGATTTGATGTTTCCTCACGAAGGTCTCAATCCTGTCATGGTCCGGATGGCTGTTCAGAGAACCTGTCACTGCCAGGACCCCTGGACCAATAAGTCCGGTGCATCCTCCTATAAATCCATAATCATGGCCTTTGAGTTCAATATAACCAGGGGATATCAGCAAGGACTCTATCTGGTTCTCAAGTGCAGAGGTATGGATTCCCTTGTCAGAGGTAATAATTGTCCTGTTGTTCAAAATAGCCACAGAGCACTTGGAGTATCCCTGTTTAACATTAATTAAAGTTAAACCGTCTTCCAACAAATTCTTTTTAAGTACGGGGTCGGTATGTTTAAGCTTATGGAAACAAACCTCCCCAATCCTTGCTACATTATATGCAATATCTTCAGGGTAGTTACTCTTTAAAAAGGAATGCCCGGGTATAGTAATAAATCCAAAGTTTTCAAGCTTTGACACTAGTTCATATGGTGCATTGGGAGCAACCAGGATTTTTTGGTTTTTCAGAGGATGAAGGAGAATATCCGGATGACCTGATACCGCAGAATGGATATTCTCACATGGTTCAACAGGAATCAAATCTATGCCCATCGATGCAAGTTTGTTTAGTATATACTCTGGCGCTCTTGCATCGATTGCAATTAATCTGACATGCTTCACAGGTATGAATGGGGTTTCCAGGATTGCTGTATTCATTTCGGCTCCCGACCTTATGGATTTAGTTATAGAATAATATTACCTGAAGTGAGCCGATTGAACAAGCAGCAAGCGGGCACTCAAGTCTGGTCAAGACTTGTCAGTACTTTGTCAAAGACATCTATTACACACCTTCTACCGTCCCAGTGTTTGCAGGCTTCGCAGGATATATTTTCTGCGGACGTACTGCCTGTATCAGATATGAAACCCCTTGTGCGGGCTTCAAAGTCCCTGCATGACTGCCCGACGGCAATAAGTTGGTCCTCACTGGCAAAATTCATAAATATCCCTCCAGATGTATGCTAAAATTATTATATACAGCTTATTTTTGGATTATTCATGTGCTATAATAACTCTAAAAGTCTTATGCAAGGAGAGCCACAACATGAACCACGGTAAAAGCAAGGAACATATGGAAAAAGGCGCAGAAAAATATAACCGTTCAGATATACTTGCGGGAAGGAATCCGGTACTTGAAGCCCTGAAATCTGAAAGGCCTATTAACAAAATTCTTGTAACAAAAGGTGAGAAGAAGGGCTCAATTAAAGAGATTATCGGGATGGCAAGGGAAAAAAAAGTAATAATACAGGAAGTAAACGCCGATTTTCTCTACCAACTTGTGCCGGATGTAAACCATCAGGGAGTAGCTGCTCTGGTTTCGCCGTTTGAGTATGTAGAGGTTGAAGATATATTGAAAAAAGCTGAACAAAGCCGTGAGGACGCTTTTGTGATTCTTGCAGATGGAATTAATGACCCACATAATCTTGGAGCACTAATAAGGACAGCTGAAGCAGCCGGAGCGCATGGAATGATAATTCCAAAAAGACACTGCGTTCCTGTTACATCAACTGTGGCTAAGGCTTCGTCTGGGGCGGTAGAATACTTGCCTGTGGCACGCGAAACCAATATGGTCAGGTGTATTGAGGGTCTTAAGAAAGAGGGTTTATGGGTTATTGGCGCAGACGCCGATGGTGAAAGCCAGCTGTATGAAGTTGACTTAAAGATGCCTGTCGCACTGGTTGTAGGAGGAGAAGGCAGAGGAATCGGAAGGTTGGTCAAAGAGAAGTGTGATATTGTTGTCAGAATACCTATGAAAGGCAATATTACGTCACTAAATGCCTCTGTGGCGGGAGCCGTACTCATGTATGAAGTAGTGAGACAGAGGTCTTGAACCTGTGTATAAAATACAAAGAGGTTATATAAATTCATATATTAGAGACACTATTAATGGATTCATAATTAATTGACTGGCAGGTTTTCGGATTTGCATGGAAGAGGAAGGCATAATGAACATACGGGAAGATGTTAACAGTATAATAATTGAAGGCATCAAGGATTTTGAACCTATCCACACCTTTGAGTGCGGACAGTGTTTCCGATGGCGAAGTGAGCCTGACGGCTCTTATACTGGAGTGGTTGGAGGAGAGGTGTTTAATATACGGAAGGAACAGAATTCAGTTATTATACAAGCTAGTTCCCAAGGTTTGAAAGAAGATATTATTAAGTACCTGGATGTTGAAAGGAACTACAGCGAAATCAAAGACCGGTTGTCGGAAGACCCTGTTTTAAGGAAAGCGGTTGAGTATGGACAAGGTATCAGGATACTGAAGCAGGAACACTGGGAATGCCTGGCGTCCTTTATTATATCTGCTAACAACAGAATTCCAATGATAATGAAGTCGGTTGAAAATATATCGAGAGACTGCGGTAAACCTATTGAGTTCAAGGGGAAAACATATTACTCATTCCCCGGTCCGCAGGAACTTAAGGATGTGGAAGAGGAAAAACTTACTCTCTGCGGTGTAGGATTCAGGTGTAAATATATCAAGCATGCATCGCGTATGGTTTCGAAAGGGGAGGTTGACCTTAATGCCCTTGAGAATATGGACAGCCAGTCGGCAAGGCAGGAACTGATGAAGATTCCCGGGGTTGGTCCCAAAATTGCAGACTGTGTTCTACTATACTCCTATGGAAAAACAGATGTTTTCCCGACCGATGTATGGATTAAAAGAGTGGTTGAGGTTTTATTTTTTGGTAGAAACGCCAAGTTATTTGAGATACAGGAGTTTGCGTCAAGCAGGTTTGGTGAACTTGCTGGTTTTGCACAGCAGTATCTTTTTTATTATGCAAGGGAAAATAGGATAGGTACGGGTAAGCAATAGAAAGCTAGAAGATTACTGAATCCCAACAACTTTTCCAAGAAAAAGAGCACTGTCAGGCTTTAGCTTTCCTATATGGCAGAATGTCCTTCCATCTTTCCAGAACAGCCCTAATTCCTTAGCTTCCAGCCGTGTACATTTCTTTAGTAGAATGCATGAACCCTTATTAACAAGAGGTTCAAGGCTGTCATCGTCCACTTTCAGCGCAAAGTCTGCTCCGGTATCTGCTGAAACACATCCGCTAATCTGGTTAACTACAGGAATCGAGCATTTAAAATGGTTGTAGCTCTGGCGTTCTTCACTTACGCTGGACGAATCGGACTGAAGCCCACCATTGCAGAACAAATCCTGAATTTCCAGACCGAGTGCTCGGGCTATGGACTCAAGTGATTTCAGACTGGGGGTTCTTCTTCCCTTCTCAATGTGAGACAGGTGACCGAGGTTAAGCCCGGTTTCCTGTGACAGAGAAGTCAAACTGATATTTTTTGCCTTCCTGACTGCCTTAATGGTACTGCCAATCATAACGCTGATACTCCTTAATCTGGTCTGTTTATACTTATTATAAGAAAATATGTAAATGTTGTCTACCAGTAAAATTTTTAACATTAATACCTATATATTGACAAAATGTGTAATTGATGCTATATTGTCACAAAGACAAGTTGTCTACATGACAATATAGGGGGGTGATAAGGTGTTCAGAACAAGGATAAGGGAATACAGGAAGGAACTGGGGTTAACCCTTATGGAGCTGGGACGCAGGACGAATATTTCACCGGGATACCTGTGCCATCTGGAGAGAGGAACCAGGGCTAATCCTTCCATAAACACCATGAATGCAATCTGTACGGCGCTGGGAAGAAATATACAGGAGGTTTTTTTTCAGACTACTGAGCATAATAGGTATCCGATAAGGGATTTGAACACCGGTACAAATACATCATGCTGTAAAAGGAGTGATAGTAATGCTGGCAGAGGTAAGGAAAATAAGGGAACAGGAACTCAAAAGACTGCAGACAATTAGAACGCTTTTCAGAAAAGCCAGGCTAATTGAGATGACCAATTTCATTGAAATAAATATAGGTAACATAAGGAGAAGCCTAAGGGTCAAAAATAATGAGGAGTAAATATTTTGTTTTGATTTTTCTCTTGACTGTATAGAGAATTTTTGCTAAATTTAAGAATAATAGCTGTGATGATGGAGAAGAGTAGCCAGGCCTGGCACTCAAGCGATTCGGGGATGGTGTGAGCCCGGAGGTTTAAGGCTGGTGAACGGCGCTTCGGAGCAAACGGAAAAAACAAGGTGGGCATGGCTCAAAAAGACATGTCAACCAGGGTGGAACCGCGAGAGAAACCTTTCGTCCCTGGAATGAGGGCGGGAGGTTTAATTATTTGGCCGGAAAGGCAAAAAAGTTGGAGGTGTTTTTATGAGTGAAGTTGTAACTATGGATAAGATTGTGAATCTATGTAAGGCCAGAGGATTTATTTATCCAGGCTCCGAGGTATACGGAGGCCTGGCAAATACATGGGATTATGGCCCACTGGGGGTAGAATTCAAGAACAATGTGAAGAAAGCATGGTGGAAGAAGTTTATTCAGGAGAATCCCTACAATGTAGGCCTGGATGCTGCAATACTGATGAATCCCCAAGCCTGGGTGGCATCAGGGCATGTAGCTGGGTTCAGCGACCCGCTGATTGATTGTAAGGAGTGTAAAACCAGACACCGTGCCGATAAACTTGTTGAGGAATGGGCGAAGGAGAAAGGTAAGGATATAGACTCTGCAGGATGGCCTGATGGACAGATGCTTCAGTATATCAAGGAAAACAATATAGGCTGCCCGGACTGCGGTAAGACCAACTTCACTGATATCCGGAAGTTTAACCTTATGTTTAAGACTTTCCAGGGGGTGACTGAAGATTCAAAGGCCGAAATATTCCTGAGGCCGGAGACTGCTCAGGGTATATTCGTCAACTTCAGAAATGTGTTGAGAACCTCAAGGAAGAAGATTCCCTTTGGTATAGGTCAGATTGGAAAAGCATTCAGAAATGAGATTACTCCGGGTAACTTTACGTTCAGGACAAGAGAATTTGAGCAGATGGAACTGGAGTTTTTCTGCAAGCCGGGGGAAGACTTAGAGTGGTTTACTTATTGGAAGGACTTCTGTATGAACTGGCTGCTCAGCCTGGGTATGAGGAATGAGAACATCAAGCTGCGCGACCACAGCAAGGAGGAGCTTTCCCACTATAGTAATGCCACTACCGACATTGAGTATAAATTCCCGTTCGGCTGGGGTGAGTTGTGGGGAATAGCAGATAGGACCGATTTTGACCTTAAACAACACAGCAATCACTCAGGAGCGGACTTCTCATACCTTGGCCC
>JAWLGL010000104.1:0-7413 GCA_041685035.1 Clostridia bacterium | reverse complement strand
CAGCTTCAGACTCATCACCGAATGTAACCTTCTGCGTAAACTCCCTGTCTTTACTCATAAAATCCTCCAAAAATAAAAAGTAGGCAAAAATATATTGCCCATTTTTTGTCTGCATTATTTATTGAACTTTATAGGAGAATAAAAAATAAATGCCCTTCGGAAAGGGCATCAGACCATTGCCTCCAATGATAAGGCGGCAAAACATTTCTTTCTGTTTCCTTCATACTGCTCGGGTTGGATTTCTTTGAATTCCGTGTAAGAGAACACCCGCTGCTTGCACCTTAGATACCTCTTGTTCCCATTTCTCTCTACAACCAGAAAAACATCCTTGCAGTATCTGTTTGCTGGATCTACGCTGCTTGGGATTACTTCCAGAACACAATCAATATCCGCGATTTCTTCCCACCTTTTAATAATGAGGTTCGGGTCTTTCAACAGACTCTCCAGCATGGCACCGACTCCCGGCATCAGCTATACCCCCTTATTTCTAATATTAAGACCAAAAAGCCTTAAATATTCTTCCGTGACTCGAAATCCCAAGCCGCTTTAAATAATCTTAGTTGCCATTTGTGTAATATTCTAACATAATAATATTCTTACATCAATTACTAATTTGATAAATCTACTCATTTCTTATCAGCTGCCTCTTTCACAATACCTTCTATGAAGTCTTCAAGCTTTTCAGTTCCTTGGTCTCCTTCTTTTCTTGACCTTACCGCAACAGTACGGTTCTCCACTTCCTTATCTCCGACAATCAGCATATAGGGAACCTTCTCCAGCTGTGCCTCCCTTACCTTGTACCCTATCTTCTCATTTCTCGGATCAAATTCAACTCTGATATCATTTTCCTCAAGGCTTGACGCAATCTCTTTTGCATAGTCAATATGCTTTTCAAGGACAGGCAGCACCTTAACCTGTACGGGTGCAAGCCAAACCGGGAACGCTCCTGCGTAGTGCTCGGTCAGTATAGCAATAAACCTTTCAATGCTTCCGAATACAACCCTGTGTATCATTACAGGCCTGTGTTTCTCACCATCTTTACCGACATAGTTCAGGTCAAATCTCTCGGGCATCTGGAAATCAAGCTGGATGGTGCCGCACTGCCACATGCGTCCTATGGAGTCTTCCAGGTGGAAGTCTATCTTGGGTCCATAGAATGCGCCATCACCTTCATTCACCTTATAATCCATGCCTTTTTCTTTCAGCGCTTCTTCCAAAGCATTGGTTGCAATCTCCCACTGCCGGTCAGTTCCCATCGAATTCTCCGGCCTCGTGGACAGTTCCACTTTATACCTAAAGCCGAACAGTCTGTAGAAATAGTCAATCAGGTCAATTACACCTATAATCTCATCCTTAATCTGCTCAGGAAGCATGAATATATGGGCATCATCCTGGGTAAAGCACCTTACCCTGAAGAGTCCATGAAGAGCACCTGAAAGCTCATGCCTGTGTACAAGTCCAAGCTCTGCCACACGCTGGGGAAAATCACGGTATGAATGTATTCTTCTTCTGTAAACCAGCATTCCTCCAGGACAGTTCATTGGCTTAACAGCATAGTCCGATTCATCAATCTTTGTGAAATACATGTTTTCCCTATAATGGTCCCAATGTCCTGAGCGGTGCCAGAGTTCCTCATTAAGGATAATTGGAGTCTTAACCTCCTGATAGCCTCTCTTCCTATGCTCGCGTCTCCAGAAATCTTCAAGTATGTTCCTTAGGACCATTCCCTTAGGGAGGAAAAATGGAAAACCGGGCCCCTCATCCATCACCGAGAATAGGTCAAGTTCCTTCCCAAGTTTCCTGTGATCCCGCTTCTTGGCTTCTTCCAGCCTGTTAATATACTCATCCAGCTGCGACTTTTTGGAGAAGGCAGTCCCGTAAATCCTCTGCAGCATCTTGTTTTTTTCATCCCCTCTCCAGTAAGCTCCGGCAACCGAAAGCAGCTTAAACGCTTTCACCTTTCCTGTCGAAGATATATGGGGTCCTGCACACAAATCTACAAATTCGCCTTGCTTGTAAAACGATATTTTCTGATCTTCAGGAAGCTCGGATATCAGTTCAATCTTATATTCCTCTCCTTTTTCCCCCATAAACTTGATTGCCTGCTCTCTTGGGAGAGTAAATCTTTCAAGCTTCAGGTCTTCCTTAATTATACTACTCATTTCCTTCTCAATAGTTTCGAGGTCTTCACTCGAGAAAGGCTTCTCAGCATCAAAATCATAATAAAAGCCGTTGTCTATTGAAGGCCCTATAGCAAGCTTTACATCAGGGAACAGTCTTTTTACGGCCTGAGCAAGTATATGGGCCGTAGTATGCCTGTAAGCCTTTTTTCCGTCTTCATCTTCAAAGGTAAGTATGCCTACCTGTGCGTCCTCTTCAAGCTTGAACGACAGGTCCATCACCATACCATCTACCGTGGCGGCAGTAGCATTCCGCGCAAGTCCCTGGCTTATTGACTCTGCCACCTCCATAAGCGAAACACCTTTTTCAAATTCTTTGACTGAACCATCTTTTAGAGTTACTTTGATCATAATATTCTCCTCCTTATAAACAGAAAGCGTGATAAGCTTCGCATTGCTGTGTTGCTTCGGTCGCTCCGGTACTCACATATCATATATATGCTCCGTATTCCTCGCTCCCTTGCGCCTTGCACTACTCGCTTCTGACGCTTTCTGCAACTTTTAATTTGTTTGACTTATAAAAGCATTTTAGGAAAGCAAAAAACTCTCACTCCTAGTTCTCCTAGGGGCGAGAGTCATCACGCGGTTCCACCCTACTTTATTCTCATTAGACTGTAACGTGGTCAACGGCTTCACGCAGCTCCGGGGTGGTCTTCGGTCGAAAGTGCCCGGAACGGATTTCAGCCTGGTCCATCCCTCTCTTGGGGTCTTTTTCTACTTACTCTTCCCATCATAGCCTCTAGCTTTTTTTAGTTAGTAAAATTATATATTTACCCTTTATTTGTGTCAAGAATTCTTTTTATTTCGATTCAGCCGTTTCTTCAGCACCCAGCCCTCTTTATTCTCCTGCCTCACCCTTGCTATGGCAAGAGCATTCTCGGGCACATCATCGGTAATGGTTGAACCTGCAGCAATATATGCATTATTATAAATTTTAACTGGAGAAATAAGGTTGGCGTTACAGCCTACAAACGCATTATCTCCGATTCTGGTTCTGTGCTTCTTCCTGCCGTCATAATTGACTACTACAGTTCCACAGCCTACATTCACATTTTCACCTACATCGCAATCCCCTATATAGGATAGGTGTGAAACCTTGGTATGGTCTCCCACGGTTGAGTTTTTCACCTCTACGAAGTCCCCGATTTTAGTCCCCTTCCCTATTACACTTCCAGGCCTCACATAAGCAAAAGGACCTACATGGCTCATCTCTCCAATCGAGCTTCTGAGCACTACGGAATACTGTATTTCAACGGCCCTCTGCACCCTTGAGGCAACAATACGGGTATCCGGACCGATAACACAGTCCGGTTCGATGGTAGTATCTCCCTCAAGGATGGTTCCAGGATAAATTACCGTATCCATACCTATTCTAACATCAGGGTCAATATACACGCTTTCAGGGTGGATAATTGTCACGCCTTCACGCATATGCCCCTCCGCGATTATTCTTCTCATTATATCCGATGCCCTGCTTAGTTGAACCCTGTCATTAATACCCATAATCTCATAGTTATTTGCTATTTTATAGGTACCAACCCTTTTTCCTTTGGTAATAAGTATCTCAATGGTATCGGTAAGATAATATTCCTTTTGGCTGTTATTACTGCCTATTCCGGCAAGCGCATCAATAAGCAGTTCTGTTTCAAAGCAGTATAGGGACGAATTAATCTCCCGGATATTTTTCTCTTCGGGGTCCGCATCCTTTTCCTCTACTATTTTTACTACTTTCCCACTGCTGTCCCTTACAATCCTCCCGTATCCCGACGGGTCCTCAAAATCGGCGGTGAGAATGGTTACTGCATTATTCTCAGAAATATGCTTTTCGTAGGCATTCCTTATTGTATCAGGTGATATCAGCGGCATGTCTCCGCATACTACCATTACAGTCCCCTTCCGACCTTCTAGATGCGGTACTGCCTGCATGACGGCATGGCCTGTGCCAAGCTGCTGTTCCTGCAAAACATACTTCACATCATTTCCCATGCACTCCCTGACCTCTTCGGCGCGGTGTCCGATAACCAGTATGCAGTCGCCAACCCCTGCCTTCAAAGCAGCATCATATACCCACCTTATTAACTCTTTACCCAATATCTTATGAACCACCTTGGAATGTGTGGATTTCATCCTCTTTCCTTCACCTGCGGCAAGTATAACTGCAGTCAGCTCTGTCATATATTCATCTCCTTTATAATAGCTTAAATGATATCTGCCAGCCTCCTGATTCCTTCCCTTATATCCTCCTGAGTTGAACTCGAAAAATTAAGCCTCAGCGTATTAGTCCCTCCTCCATCTGCAAAGAAGGGAAAGCCCGGTATAAACGCCACCTTCTTTTCAACTGCCTTGTTAAGAAGCTCCTGACTGTTTACCCATTCAGGCAAATTGACCCATATAAAAAGTCCTCCATCCGGCATGGTCCAAGAAGCTTTATTTTTCAGATAAACTGCCAGCATTTCAAGCATTAGGTCGAGTTTTTCCCTGTAATCGGAACATATTTTTTTAATATGTTTCAATAACCCTGAAGTAGCAAACTCGAAAATTACCGCCTGCGAGAAGTTGCTGGTATGTAAATCATTTGCCTGCTTACAGATTATCATTTTCCGTAATATTTCAGTATCTGCTATGGCATACCCTACTCTCAGTCCCGGAGATACTATCTTGGAAAAGCTTCCAAGGTAAATTACCTGGTTGTTCTTATCAAATGATTTTAGAGAAGGTATCGCTTCACCCTTATATCTCAATTCCGAGTAGTATCTTAGTTCAACGTAAGGATCATCTTCAATCACTATGGTATCGGTCTTGCTAATTATCTCCATCAATTTTTCTCTTCTCTCAAGTGAGAGGGTTATGCCTGTGGGGTTCTGGTAATGTGGAATAGTGTACAGAAGCTTAGGTTTGTATTCCTTTAGCTTCTCTTCAAGCCCTTCTATAACTATTCCTTCCTCGTCCATATCAAGCGGAACAATATTTGCCTGATAACCCCTGAATGTTTGTATGGCCGAAAGAAAGGTAGGGTTTTCTACAGCAACAATGTCCCCGGGATTCAAAAAGCTTTTCGCAGCCAGGTCTATTCCTTGTGATGAGCCGGAGGTTATTAGAACATTCCCCATAGTTGTCTCAATTCCGTATCTCCTCACCCAGGACACAATAAAATCCCTTAACGGGTTATATCCCTCTGTTGTACCGTATTGGAGTATCTGTGCTCCCTGCTTTTCAAAGACTCTTGAACTTATCTCTTTCAACTCTTCAACAGGAAACAGGTCTGAAGAAGGAAGTCCTCCTGCAAACGAAATTACATCTGGCATTTGAGCAAGCTTGAATATCTCCCTGATAACGTTTTCGCTCAATCCGCTCATTCTATCTGCAAAACCGAAAGAATTCATAGTTTCACCTCTGTATAATAATTCGTTTATATTATAACAGAAAATCCTGAACTTACAAACACTGGCATTATACCTTCAGCATAATATATTTATGAACTAAGACGTATCTGGATACTTGACAAACGCCCTTATTGTGATTATAATTACATAATGCAAATGATATGCGGGTGTAGTTCAATGGTAGAATCTCAGCCTTCCAAGCTGATCGCGTGGGTTCGATTCCCATCACCCGCTCCAAAAAACCTGACTGGTACATATCAACCGGTCAGGTTTTTCTGTTTCCTGAATTATTTTTAAACCAGACTGTTGGTAAGCTTTGATTCATAGGACTGAAACCATATGCTTATGCTTTCACATATTTTACCTATAAAAATTTATTTTTAAGAGGAAAAAAGAAAAAAATAGAGAATAATATTTAGGTGTAAGCCTCCAAAGCTTTTTGGATGTACAAAGTTTCAGACCCCTACGGAAATCGTCTTAGGTGCTGAAATACCGGATGCGGTTTTCGTTTATAAATAGAAAAAGGAGGAGACAAAATCATGAAGGACTTCCCGACCAGCAAAATCAGAAATATATGCCTGGCTTCTCACGGTGGAGCCGGCAAGACAACTCTGGCCGAAGCAATGCTATTTAACTCAGGGGCTATCGACAGAATGGGAAAAGTCACTGAAGGAAACACAACTACAGACTTTGACCCTGAAGAAACCAAGAGACAAATCTCTACTTCCACTGCACTTGCTCCATGTGAATGGAAGAACCACAAGCTGAACGTTATTGATACTCCGGGCTACTTTGATTTCGTCGGAGAATTAAAGCAGGGTATGCGTGTAGCAGATGCTGCAGTAATCGTGGTTCCAGCAAAAGGTGGTGTTGCTGTTGGAACAGAAAAGGCTTGGGAATATGCAAGTGAGGTAAATATACCAAAGATGATATTCATAAATAAGATAGATGAAGAAAATGCTGACTTCAGCAGTGCACTGGAACAGGCAAGGAACACCTTCGGAAACGGTGTTGTTCCCATTCAGGCTCCAATAATAGAAGGAAATACTGCAAAAGGATTCATTGACCTTATCGAAATGAAAGCGTATAAGTATGAAGGTGGTAAATCAGCAGAGATTCCTCTTACCGAAGACCATAAGTCAGGCGTTTCATCCTTTCGTGAAATACTTGTTGAAGCAGTTGCCGAGACTGACGAAGAATTAATGGATAAGTTCTTCAGCGGTGAGGAATTCACAAAAGAGGAAATGCTTCATGGTTTGCGCAGAGGTATCCATAATACTGAAACTGTACCGGTCCTCTGCGGCTCCGGATTTCAGAATATGGGCATCCAGTCACTTATGGATGCAGTAGTTGAACTTCTTCCATCTCCTGAATTCAGGCCTGAGGTCAAGGGCAAAAAGCCAGGTTCTGACCAGGCTGAAACCAGAAAAGTAAGTACGGATGAGCCTGTTGCGGCTCTTGTATTCAAGACCATAGTTGACCCATATGTGGGCAAAATTTCAATGTTTAAAGTTTACTCAGGTGTGCTCAAGACCGACTCTCCGCTTCTGAATCCATCTTCAGGCACGAACGAAAAGATTGCACAGATTTTTACACTCAGGGGCAAGAAGCAGGAGCAGATGGATAAGGCTGTGGCCGGTGATATTGCCGCAGTTGCTAAACTACAAAATACTAATACAGGTGATACCCTGTGTGACCCTTCCAAGCCAATAGTACTTGAAGGTATATCCTTCCCCGAACCTGTGCTGTCCATGGGAATTGAGCCCAAGGCCAAGGGAGATGAAGAGAAAATAAGCTCCGGACTGCAGAGACTTCTTGAGGAAGACCCGACCTTCAAGGTTGAAAACAAC
>JAWLGL010000103.1:0-7429 GCA_041685035.1 Clostridia bacterium | reverse complement strand
TTCTTACCATATCATTAGTTATGCCTCTAGTAGTTTCTCTGAAATCAATTTCAAATACCTCTCCATCCTTTATTTCATAACTGTACATACCTTCAGTATGCATAGCCCTTGCTTCCAGTTCTGCAGAAGCCTGACCCTCATAATGGTTACAGCAGCATATGCCCAGTATTGCCGAGACAGCATCGAAAAGCCTTCCTGCACTGGACGTTACAACATTATTCAATCCGGAATTTATACTCCTCGCAATAACAGGCCAATTCTTTTCTCTCAGCATTTCTGTACACCCGATATTCAAATTCCATAAATCTTCTCCAAATACATCGCTCAGGTATACTCCTGCCATTCTCCATGGTTCCCTGACAGCTGCTTCGCCTCCCGGCATGGCTGTCTTTCTGAAATGCCCAACTCTTTTAAAATCACCGGGAGACGAAATCAGAAATTCTCCGCCCCAGATTGTCCCGTCATCTCCGTACCCCGTTCCGTCCAATGCAACTCCTACCACACTGTCTTCCAAACCGTTTTCAGCCATTACACTGGCTATATGTGCATGGTGGTGCTGAATCTCCAGCACAGGAAGTCCCAGCTCGCTTGCATACTGTGAAGACTTAAAATCGGGATGCATATCACACGCTGCAAACTTCGGATGAAAGTCCAGCATCTCCATGTATCTCTCAATCTGTTCGCTATACAGTTTGAGTATTTCCGGACTGTGTATATCTCCTATATGCTGGCTTACATATGCCCTTTCATCCTTTACCATACAGAATGTATTCTTGAGGTCCGAACCGCATGCCAGTATTGGACTCCTGCCGTCCTTTAAAATAACAGGCGCAGGTGTATATCCCCTGGCTCTTCGAATGGGTTGGATGTTATTGAGTAGCATTTTTGTCACCGAGTCATCGCATGCACTCAATATCTCCCTGTTATGTATCAGGAACGCATCTACCATATTCCCTAATTGTTCAAATACATCTTCCTCACTGGTCACAAGTGGAAAGCCACTCCTGTTTCCGCTGGTCACAACCAGAACTTCAGTACCGCGGCTGAAAAGAAGCAGATGTATTCCCGAGTAGGGAAGCATGACTCCCAATCTATCCAAACCGGGGTTAACAGAACGCGGGATATCTGAATCGCTCTTTTGCTCTAAAAGGACAATAGGCTTTCGGAAACCGGTCAATAATTCTTCTTCATCCCTACTGATTTCACAATGCCTGCGTGCTGATTCAATATCCCTGAACATTACGGCAAACGGCTTGGATATTCTGTTTTTGCCATCTCTCAGCCGCTTAACAGCATCATCATTCACTGCATTACAGACTAGATGAAACCCTCCAATACCTTTAACTGCAAGAATTGAACCCTTCTCCAGCATTTCACCCGCGGATTCCAGCCAGTCATCTGCCATTTTCTCTCCGTTTTTATCTACCAGCTTAACTTCCGGCCCGCAGTTGGGGCAGCATATGGTCTGAGCATGATATCTTCTGTTATTCGGGTTGTTAAATTCGGCTTCGCATTCCTTACACATACTAAAAGGTTCCATTGTAGTACTGCACCTATCGTAAGGAACTTTCCTGACGATAGTAAATCTTGGCCCGCATTTGGTGCATGAAGTAAAAGGATACTGATAGTATCGACTGCCTGGCCTGAAAATATCTTTTTTGCATTCATCACAGACATCTTTATCTGCCGGAATACCAATAACCGATTGGTTATCCTCAATGCTTTTTACAATCTCAAATGTACTGTACCCTTCAACCTGCTGCTCCAAGGCCTGTATCGATTGAACGTATGCCCCATCAGGATAATTATTGGATATGAAATCAAAAAAGGCCTCTATACTTGCCAGTTCTCCTTCGGCATGTATAAATACCTCTCCGCCTTTGTTGGCAACATAACCTGACAGGCCATACCTTAGTGCGGCTATATGAATAAAAGGCCTGTAGCCTACTCCCTGTACAATGCCGGAAATGTTTATTCTCTGTGCTCTAATCATTGTATTCCCTCTTACCCAGTCGGAACTCTATCAGCCATTCCACAAACCGGTCAATTCCTTCTCCTGTAACGCATGAAACCTCAAATGCCGGTGCTTTGCCGACGCTTTTCAGTCCCTGATAAAACCTTTCCCTGTTAAAATCGGTACAATCAACAAGGTCAATTTTATTCAGCACTACAGCATGGGCTGTCTGAAATGCAGCCGGATATTTAATTGGCTTATCTGAACCCTCAGCAACACTTGCAATCACTATCCTGCCGCTTTCACCCAAATCAAAGGCAGCCGGGCAAACAAGATTACCTACATTCTCTATCAATATAAGGGAGCCTTCAGGTATATCCATGGAGTTTATCCCTTCCCTGAACATATTAGCATCCAGGTGGCAGCCCCCTCCGGTATTAATCTGAACAACAGGTATACCAGCCTTCTCAATTATCTCAGCATCAATAGTTCCGGCGATATCGCCTTCAATAACTGCAAGCGGTAGTCTGTTCCTGAGATTCTCTATTATTTTCATTACCAGGCTGGTCTTCCCTGCACCTGGAGATGCCAGGATATTCAATGATACTATGTTTCTATCATCCTGAAGCCTTCTGTTTTCCTCTGCTATCTTATTATTGTTGTACAGTATATTCTTCATTACCTTTATTTCCATAACACCACACCCATTATCGATTATTGGCTTTTGGAAGTACAGCTATCATAAGTCAACCCTTAAATGCAGTTCTTTCAGCTGTTTTCCATCTACTTCGGATGGTGCCTGAGTCAGCGGGCAGGAAGCATTCTGAACCTTGGGAAATGCAATTACGTCCCTTATGTTGTCTGAACCGGTAAGAAGCATCATCATCCTGTCGAATCCATACGCAAGTCCTCCATGCGGTGGTGTACCATACTTGAATGCCTCAAGCAGGAATCCGAATCTCTTCCATGCTTCTTCCTGAGTGAATCCCAGACACTTAAACATTCGTGACTGCAGTTCAGTGCTGTGTATTCTTATGCTTCCCCCACCCAATTCAACACCGTTCAATACTATGTCATAGGCCTTTGCCCTAACCTTGCCTAACTCGCTTTCCAACATATGCACATCTTCATCCATGGGCGAGGTAAACGGGTGGTGTTTGGCTTCATATCTTTTTTCATCCTCGTTGTATTCGAATAGTGGAAATTCGGTTACCCAGAGGAACTCATACCGGTTCTTATCCAACAGGTTAAGTCTGCGGGCAAGCTCAAGCCTTAGCTGGCCAAGTGAGTCATAAACAACTTCATTCCTGTCTGCAACAAACAGCAGTAAATCTCCCGGCTGGGCATCCATTCTTTCAAGTATACCCTTGACTTCTTCTTCGGACAGGAACTTTGTAATAGCCGATTTAAGTTCATTCTTCTCTACCTGAATCCACGCCAGACCCTTTGCCTTATAAATCTTTACGAACTCTACCAGACTGTCTATTTCTCTCCGGCTGAACTTCTCACCGCACCCCTTCGCATTTATCGAGCGTACGCTCCCGCCTTTGGCTACAGCATCTGAGAATACTTTGAATCCTGAATTCCCTACCAAATCGGATATATCCACAAGTTCAAGTCCAAAGCGTATATCGGGCTTATCCGAGCCAAACCTGTCCATTGCCTCCTGGTAAGGTATCCGCTGGAAAGGCGTCTTAACCTTCAGCCCGATTATTTCTTCGAAAACCCTTTTAATGAATCCTTCATTGACTTCTATGACATCATCAACATCTACAAAAGCCATTTCAAGGTCTATCTGGGTAAACTCAGGCTGTCTCTCCGCCCTTAAATCTTCATCCCTGAAGCACCTCACAATTTGGAAATACCTATCCATCCCTGAAAGCATCAGCAGCTGTTTGAAGAGCTGGGGAGACTGCGGAAGGGCATAGAATTTCCCCTCATGTACCCTGCTTGGCACCAGGTAGTCCCTGGCCCCCTCAGGAGTACTTTTTGTCAGCATGGGTGTCTCAATCTCTATAAAACCTTTTTCGGAGAAATAATCCCTTGCTATCTTTGCAGCCTTGTGGCGGAGTATCATATTCCGCTGCATATCAGGTCTTCTCAGGTCAAGGTATCTGTATTTGAGTCTCACAGCCTCATTTACTTCAGTATCTTCTTCAATATAAATCGGAGGTGTTTCAGATTTACTGAGTATGCGCAAATCAGATACAATTATTTCGATATCACCTGTTTCAAGCTTTGGGTTGACCGTCTCCGGCGCTCTTTTGACAACCTCGCCCATTACTGCCAGAACATATTCACTTCTGATTGTTTCAGCCTTGCTGAATGTCTCCTGGCACAGGGAAGTATTAAAGACTACCTGGACAATGCCGCTCCTGTCTCTCAGGTCGATAAAAATTACGCCTCCGAGGTCTCTTCTTTTATGGGCCCAACCCATAACCGTGACTTTTTCCCCAATATTCTTACTGCTTAGTTCGGTACACCTGTGTGTTCTTTTTAGTCCGCTTATTGATTCACTCATATAAATAATACCTCCCGATAGATATAATTATTTTAGACCAACTTAATAAAATTAACTTATTGTGCTAGCTTAACCTTAATTATTATATTCAATTTGATGATGAACACATCAATTATCCGAATAACCACTACATCGGCATACTTATGTCATTGCGAGTGATAACGTGGCAATCTCAGACCAGTGAGAAATACTCACCATTAATTAAGTTATGCTTACGGGTCTGAGATTACCACGTCGCCAAGGCTCCTCGTAATGACACGGGAAGTTATATTTAGTAATCTGTAAGAGCTAGCACAACGGGTAAAACTACTCATTTTATATTCTTAACAGTATTACTCCTATAACCGACATCATTATCAGGAAAAAGTGTTTCCTGGTCAACTCCTCTTTATAAATCAGCCATGCAAGGGTAATGGTAACAATGGTCGATAAGGTCTGGACCGTGGACACGATCGACAGCGGTCCTGTTGTCAACGCATACAGGTAGGTGATGTATGCGGCCGAGCCTACTATTCCTGTCAGAATGCCAAGCTTTATGGATTCTTTAAAACACTTCTGAGTAGTTTGTTCATCCTTCTTCCTGCTTGTAACTGCAAAGGTAGCCAGTGATGCAAACACCATGAACAGCTGGGCAATAAGATTAAAGAATTCGGGACTGGTACCTACGGCAGCATATTTGTTGATTATTCTCGTTCCGGCACCTCCAAGCAGCGAGATAACCGCAAACAACAGGCCGATTTTCAGGATGTTTTTGTTCAGCAGCTTTGAAGGCTGTATGTTTATCAATATAACTGAAGCAATTACTACTATGGTTCCTGCAATCTGAATCCAGCTTAATGTTTCATTAAAAAAAATCAGTCCATATGCAACAACAAGGATAATATTGCTGGAAACTATAGGTACAAGTCTGTTGGCCGGCATGCACTCCATTGCTTTCAAGTCGGAAATTACTTTAACAAAGTATATCAGTCCAAGAAATCCCGCCAGTATAAACGTAAACGGAACATTGACAGCTCCGGCTCCACTTACAAGAAATATTACCAGTGCAGCTGCAGCCTGTGTGGTCAGGAATGCAAGGGCTACAACAAATTTGTTGCACTGACGTTCAGCAGAACTCTTGTAGAGGAAGGTCTGTATGCCAAACATTACAGTAGAAACAACAGCAAGTAAGAACCAGCTCATCTTTTTATCTCTCCGGCCAGCTCTTGCAGCTTAACTTGGTTTTCTTCCCCCGTTTGCATATCTCTTAGCCTGGCTGTACCGCTGTTTACCTCATCTTCTCCAAGTACCAGCGATAATCTTGCCCCAAGTTTATCGGCATACTTCATCTGCGCCTTCAGGCTTCGGTCTGCCAGGTCCATCTGAGCCGATATCCCTTTGCTTCTCAGGTCAAATAGCAGTTTTACGGCACTTTCCCTGGCCTTATCACCTATTGAGGCAATAAAGATATCGGGCTTCTTCTCAGGTGGTATTTCAAATCCGCTGTTTTCAATGACAAAAAGCAGTCTTTCCATTCCCATTCCAAAGCCCAGTCCCGGTGTTGGTGAACCGCCGCACTGCTCGACAAGCCTATCATACCTGCCTCCTCCGCAGACCGTACCCTGAGCTCCTATTCTATTTGAAACAAATTCAAAGACCGTTTTTGTATAATAGTCCAGTCCTCTTACAATTTTAGGATTTACGTTGTAATCAATATTCATATGGTTCAGGATTTTCTTCAGCTTTTCAAAGTGCTCCTCACATTCACCGCACAAATACTGTATAACTGTAGGTGCATCAGCGGTTATTTCACCACACTTCTTTTCCTTGCAGTCCAGGATTCTCATTGGATTCCTTTCAAACCTGTCCCTGCAGGTTTCGCACAGCAGTCCGAGTCTGTCTGCCAGATATGATTTCAACGCAGCGTGGAAATCCTTGCGGCATTCCGGACAGCCTATGCTGTTGATATTAAGCGATACTTCTTTGACCCCCAGCCTATCCAGCACCATTGAAATCAGGCTGATTAGCTCAGCTTCTGCCTCAGGTCCTGCAGCACCGAACATTTCAGTACCAAACTGGTGGTGCTCCCTGTATCTCCCCTTCTGAACCTTTTCATACCTGTATGCAGTAATGAAGTAAAAGAGCTTTATAGGCTGAGGCTGGGAAGCCATACCGTGCTCTATGTAGGACCTCACTACTCCTGCCGTACCTTACGGTCTGAGCGTAATGCTCCTCCCACCCTTGTCTTCAAATGTATACATCTCCTTCTGAACAATATCGGTGGTATCACCGACACTTCTCAGAAAGAGTTCAGTATGCTCAAATACCGGTATCCTTATCTCCTTGAATCCGAAAAGTCCGCATATCTCCTTTATAGCGCCTTCTATATAGTGCCACTTGTACACCTCTGAAGGCAGAATATCATGTGTGCCTCTCGGCGCCTGTGTAAGCATACAGTCCTCCTCCTCTCTTTGACACATCAAAAAACTAAAAACCCCTCGTGCCTGACTGAATGAGCCAGGGACGAGAGGTTAATATTCCCGCGGTGCCACCCTGTGTGGATTTTACATCCCACTTTCAACCTTTTAACGGAGGTTGGCCGTGACCAGCTACTCGCAGGATACACTTTCACCGGACATGCTCAGAGGTGTTCTTTCATCCATCCTTATGCCGAGGGCGCTTCCAGTCTGCGGCATCCCTCTCCCTGAAGGCAGTTATGAACTACTTTTCCCCTTCACCGCATTTACTTTATGATTAAATATATTTTAGTTTTGATAGCGCACTTTGTCAAGTTTTCCGGCGTACTTTATAGAAATTCTGAATAGTCCAGGCATAGTTACATATTACTTCTCTAGCTAAAGGGGAAATGAATTAACCAGCGAATAAGTTTGTGAAGAAATCTTAGATTTTAAAGCCCTTATGAGCGGTAAATTTATTTTCCCTAGAGACAACTCAAAACACCCTATTTAATTCTG
>JAWLGL010000102.1:0-7482 GCA_041685035.1 Clostridia bacterium | reverse complement strand
GCCCTCCTCGTTATTTTCCTTTAATTAACAGATTCTATTCGGGCATATTTTTTAATACAGCAGTTATTTCATCAAGAAGTTTATCAGAAATATTCTGCCCTAAATTTTTTTCCAGGCGTTTACCTTTAAAGGCTTTTTTCAGGCATTCCTCACTGGGACACAGATAAGCGCCCCGGCCGGCTTTTTTACCGGTTAGATCGAGAACAACTTCAGAATCAGGGGTTCTTACAATTCTCACCAGTTCTTTTTTTGGCTTTTTTTCCTGGCATCCGCTACAGATACGTAAAGGGATCTTGCGCTTTTTAATCATCCCTTACCGGATCCTCCTCAGGTTCGGCAGTCTCTTTCGAATCTTCTTCAACTTCATAATCCGGATTATCTTCTCCGTCAACTTCAACAGCTATTTCACTGCTATCAACACCAGTAGATTCGCTAGCTTCGATGACCGGTTCTTCTCTTTCTTCCATCTCTTCAGCACTTTCATCAGAAAGGCCGATAGCTGAAAGGCTTTTTTCAGTGAACTGTGTCTCACTTGAGATATCAATCTTCCATCCCGTTATTTTTGCAGCCAGCCTGGCGTTCTGTCCTTCTTTTCCTATAGCAAGTGAAAGCTGATAATCCGGAACTATTACACGTGCCGCCTTCTCTTCTTCATATATATCAACTCTCAGAACTTTTGACGGATTCAGACTGCTTGCAATAAATTCAACCGGATTCGAGCTCCACTCAATTATATCGATTTTTTCGCCCTGTAGTTCATCGACAATGGCTTGAACCCTTGTGCCTCGCTGACCAACACAGGCCCCTACAGGGTCAACATTTTCTTCGTGAGAAAAAACCGCAATCTTGGTTCTTGAGCCAGCCTCCCGTGCAATACTGCGTATTTCAACAACACCCTCATGTATCTCGGGCACCTCAAGCTCAAACAATCGTTTAACCAACCCCGGGTGTGTTCGTGAGATGTAAACCTCCGGACCTTTTGTGGTCTTCCTGACCTCAAGAATGAATGTTTTAATCCTTTCATTCTGTCTATATACTTCTCCTGGAATTTGTTCCTGTGGAGCCAGTATTGCCTCAATTCTTCCCAGGTCTATTATTACATTTCTCTTATCAACTCTTTGAATAATGCCGGTAATTATATCTCCTTCACGGTTGGAGTACTCGTCAAATATTATGCCTCTCTCAGCCTCCCTGATTCTCTGCATAACAACCTGCTTTGCAGTTTGGGCTGCGATTCTTCCAAACTCCTTCGGTGTTACTTCAAATTCTACTATATCATCAACCTTATACTTTTTGCTGATTTTTCGCGCCTCTTCAAGTGGAATTTCAACAAAAGAATCTTCAACGTTTTCCACTACCGTTTTCTGAGCAAATACTTTTATTTCTCCGTCATCCCTGCCAATACTTACTCTCACATTCTGCGATGAACCAAAGTTCCTTTTATATGCAGAAATTAGAGCTGCTTCTATAGCTTCAATTAATATTTCGGAATTAATTCCCTTTTCCTTTTCAATCTGCCTTATTGCTTCAATAAAATCAGCGTTCATGTAGTAAAGACCTCCTTACTAAAATTTAAATACAATCTTTACAAGTGAAATTTCTTTTTTATCGAACTTCAGTGTATCTCCATCGACTTTTATAATAACCTTGCCGTCTTCAAGTCCAAGCAGCTCACCCTCAAATACCGACCTGTCATCTGAAGGTTTAAAAAGCCTTACCTCTACCGTCGAACCTTTAAATCTCTCAAAGTCTTCATCTTTCTTGAGTTTTCTCTCAATTCCTGGTGAAGATACCTCAAGGATATATCTGCTGGGTATAGGGTCATACTGGTCCAACTTTTGACTCAGCTCTTCACTAACTACCTGACAATCTTCAATTGTAATACCGCCTTCTTTGTCAATATAAACCCTTAGATACCAGTTTGGCCCTTCCTTTACATACTCTATATCTACCAGTTCAAATCCTTTTGAATCTACAATGGGCAGTGCAATATCACTAACTTTCTCGGTTATCGACATCTTTGCCATATTTTCCTCCATACCAGTCAGGTGAGTAATAATGCGAAAGAGTGGGCCGCTTCCCACTCTTTACCAGTAAAAGTATTTGCTTTGGTAACAAAGAGATTATAACACTAAGAACGTTTTTTTGCAACAGCAATTTAGAAATTCTCTGCAACTTTTTAGTCTGTTTACCGCAGCTGAATTTTTACATCCATTATCCAGATTCGGTATTATTGGACCATGCATATCTTGTTTGTGTAAGGCCGTCAGGGTCGCTGCAGAATATTTCTACTGATACTTCTCCTGCATATATTCCTCCTGTAGGGTTGAATGTTATTCCTTCGAGCTGTTTGTATGGCTTGAAGTAACCTCCGGGTAAGGTGAGTGCCTTTTTCCATGGCCCTTCTACTATGGGGTTGGATCTGAGCCTAGTGGCTGGCAGAGTACCCTGTAGCCTATTGTGTATACCTTGGTGAAGTCGTACTGTGTTATGT
The DNA here is from genome assembly GCA_041685035.1 of Clostridia bacterium. Classification (GTDB taxonomy): domain Bacteria; phylum Bacillota; class Clostridia; order Acetivibrionales; family UBA4821; genus JAWLCD01. The sequence goes on along the minus strand of JAWLGL010000102.1, from coordinate 4,988 downwards.
CCCCCAAGTCAGTTATTTCTATTATTGTGCTGTTTGTGTGTATGGTTTTCTGAAAGAGTGTGTCCCACTGTGCCGATGGGTTAGCGTCATAGTCGTCGGGCTTTGAGAATATTCCTATGTCAACTCCATAATATGTCCATCCGTCAGGTATATCTAAATCAGTAATTGTTACCTCTGCATTACTGAAGGTTCTTCCTGTTTCAAGTCCGTCTATGTCACAGGTAATGTCAATGTATCTGCCAGGTCATACTTGAAGTACTGACCATCCTTTCCAACCAGGTATATTTTGTTTGCCTCATCGGTCAAAACCAGCCCGCTGTATGTCGGGTTATCATTCAGTATGATAATATCTTCCTTTTCTAAGAAGAAATCGTCCTCAGCCAGACCTCCAAGTATGAGCATTTCCTCCAGGTCGTAGTACTTGTCCTCTCCCTCGGTCAATACCGGCGCATGAAACTCTCCTCCAAAATAATTATTCAGTATCAACCTAATCAGCTGCAGTTTATTATTAATAGGTTATATCTTCAAATACACAAGGCAGTAGTTCCTTGAATTTATCCAGCAGCGGCCTCATAACCTCCTGTATCTGGGGATGGGCCTTCAGTGAAGTTCTTTGCTTTAGTATTGTTCTCCACTCCCTCAGATTTGCAGTAACCACTATTTCAGTCTTTATACTATTTGGCAGTATGCTTCTGGCTTCCTGTGGGGTTGCACCGTTATTTATTAATCCAAGATAGGCTTTTTCGGATTCAAGACAAGCCCTCTCCCATACCTTATAATTTTCACTGTCATTTTCCCAGAAAAAAGGCCTGATAAATGTCAACTGGCTGTCATACTTGTCCTTGCTGTAGTTACAGTATCTTGTGCTTTCCTGGCTGTAGCTGGCCAGTCTGTGCCTGACCAATTCATGGGTTACTCCCCTGTCGCAAATGAACCGAACGGTTATTTTTTCATGTTCAATAACCGATTCATGACCTGACTGAACAATCTTCTTTATAAAGGTTGCAGCTGAATCTCCAGTTATTCTGTCTTCGCTCTTGTAGCATGTCCTACCTGCTTTTTCGATTTTCTTCAGCATCTGCTCCGGATTGATTTCATCTTCAATAATAAATCCTGCGTCAATTACTTTCATTTCGTAGCCTCCTTGGATATGTAATTTTTTTGTGTATTAGGTAGGGAGACGCGGCCATTCGCTTCGCTCAAGGAACATCCCCCTGTAAGCAGCTCTCCCTTTGATTATTTTGTTTAATTCAATAAGGTTATATATCAGAATGATGCTCAACAGCTTTCATGCTTAATTCAAGTATTTCTGCAAGACGTTCATGCTCTTCGGCCAAATACAAATAGCCTATCAGAGTTTCGAACCCCGTAGCATAGCGGTATTCCATTATATCTGCATTTCTGGGTAAAGAAGATGGCTTTACGTTTCTTCCCCTTCTGACAATATCCGCTTCTTGTTCAGTAAGTACATTGGTGAGACTTCGAATAATTCCTGCCTGGGCTTTAGCACTGACATAATCAGTGGACATTTTATGCAGTTGGCCAACCTTGCCCCCTCCACGGCCAACCATTACTGTGCGTATATAAAGTTCAAGTACAGCATCACCCACGTAAGCAAGCACAAGGGGCGGAATCTGTACGGCAGAAGCAAAACCTGTTTTGTATTTATCAAACATTTCCTTTATAAAATCCATACTACCCTCTAGCAACATTTTCAATTTATTATATCACAATATAAAATATTCTGTCAGCAAGACCTATTTTTATAGGTCCATGGACCTATAAAAATAGGTCTTGCTGTGGATTAATACTGCAGTTAAATCCTGGTATAATATAATTATAGGGTAAGAAGGGGGGACATACTGATGGGTATATGCTGCTGCAAAAGATGTGGAAAAACCCATGAAGCTGTGAACCAAACACTCTGTATGTCTTGCATTGAACGCGAGGAATCTGAATTTACAAAAATTAAGGAATACCTTATTGACCACCCATATTCGACAGTGCTTGAAGTCGCAATGAAACTGGATGTTCCAGTTAAACACATAAAATATTACCTGCGCGAATGCAGGTTGGAGATTGTAGAAAGAGGGAGCCAGAAAAACATCCTGCTGACTTGTGAGAAATGCGGAATTGGAATATCTTCCGGCCATTACTGCACAGCCTGTGAATCTGCCGCTGCCCACAACTTTAAAGGAACAGCTGTAATTCCCTACAACGGGAGCATTCCTGGTAAGAGCCATCAAAAGAAGCCAGCACCGGAGACAACGGTAACATATTATCAGAAATCAAAGGCATATGCGTGAAAAAGAAAACCTTGGAATATTCCAAGGTTTTTAACTGCTCTTAATTAACTCGCCAATTTCGTTATACTGTTTAAGCAGCATTGCTCTGCTCAGCTCACCGGTTTTGTTCCATATATCGTCCAACCGGTCTTTATAAAACATTACATTGTTTGAATCATACAGCCTGATTATGCAAAGAATTTTGGTGATATACCAAAGTATCTTCATGTTGGGCGTCACATCATAATCCTTTACTACTTCAAGCGTAAGATTGGCAGAAGTATAGTCTTCAAATCTGTATGCTTGAATAAAAGCTACTTGTATTTCCGTCCAAACTCTGATTAACGGGAAGCATCTTCCCGTCTGGATTTCCTTTAACATCCTGAACGCGAGTTCCGGTCTATTCCTACGGTATTCCTGTACAGCCTGCCAAACCTTGTTGTGCTGAATGCAGAACTCTACTCTTTCGTTCTTATTTACTTCCCTGAGTTTTAACAGCTTGTCGTATGACTGTTCCAACACGAAATCAAAAGTATAGATTGAAGAGTCATTTTTTGTATCCAGCTTGTGAAGAAGCGCTTCATAATATCTTGCACAAGCTCTTTCCACTTGATACCTTTCACTTTCAATCTCTGTTCTTCTCATGAGCTCGTTAAAGCAGTTTCCGGCATGGACTTTATCTCCTGGAGTTCCCCTCTCGCTGTAGAAAAAGATTCTGAAAGCATTAACCTTTGCATACATGTCCGTAAGTCCGGATTCCTCCGACATCCTGTCAGCCAGGTTAAAAAAATACTCCGCTGAGTTATAGTCGGCTTCAAGCATATGCAGTTTTCCAAGAAAGAACAGGACTTTGACTCTCGTCTCGTGAGGCAGTCTTTTAAACTGCTGCTCATTCCTTTGCACCTTTTTTAAATCCTTGAGACAGTAGGTTCCCCTGAGAAGCATGTCCTTTCTGGCCGTCTCTTCCAATAATTGTGCAGTCTGCCTGGGAAACTCGCTGTCCATCCTTTCAACGTCCATTATTTTCCCCTCCCTGAAACCGGAAAGACACTAAATAAAACCCTGCAGCCAATAGGCCCAGTATCCAGCCACGAAAAGTCTTCCACGGCCTCAAAAATTATTTAACATTACAAGTAATAAAATTATATTACAAAACATAAAAAAAAACTACCTTTTATGGTAGTTTTTTCAGAGGAAGTACATTAATGAACCAAGCCTATTAACTTACATGAACCTTGGCCTTGTCGAGAAAACCAATTATGGAGTCGGTAAAAGAAAGGTATAGCTTGGTCTTCAGACCCTTTCCCTTTAAGTGGTTTTTAACAGTCTCAATCAACTCGTCGTCGAAGATATTATTAACAGCTATCTTGATTTCTTCACCATCCCGTTCAAATGGAACAAAATGATTTTCAACCATAAAATTATAATCAAAAAGCTTTATGAGTTCAGCATCTGGAATCCTCTCGTTAAGCGTCTCGTATTCGGAGTTCTCATGCTGAGCAAGCTCCTTCAACGTTTGTCCCCTCTCAAGGATATTCATTTCACAGATGAGTTCGCCAATCCTTTTATGTAAAAACTTCTTTTGGTGCTGCAAAACCTCCTCCATCTGTTCCCGGGTTATTATATTCTTCTCTATAAGATATTCACCGAATTTCTTGTTTTTACCCAGTATGTTTGGATAGTAGGGATGTTTTGCATAAGAGTTGTATATGAACCTGCTTATCATGCTTGGTAGAGACAAATAATAGTTTACATGGTATTGAATATTACTGTCTTTAACAGTTTTCTCAATAAATTTCCTCAGTTCAAAATTATTTATATCAGTTATTGCTATACTGAGAAAATTTCCAGAGAGTTCAAATGGTGCAAACATATTCTCAAGCATCTCTCTTTTCTTAAACATCTTCTGATGTGCAAGAGGATATGAAATTCTGTTAAGTACAACATACTCTACGCCCATATAACTTGCAAGTTCCCTTAGCACCTCCTCTTCACCGAGTATGTTTATCTCGGCAAGTATCTGTCCTATCTTCTTCTGGGAATGCATACTTTGATAATCAAGCGCCTTTTCAAGCTGTTCCTGAGTAATTATTCCTTTTTCCAACAGAAAGTTGCCAAGGCCCCTTTTAACATATGTCAGGTTTGTGGCCTCGTAATACGGAAACAAGGAATTTTTTAGTCCAGTAATGCCCTGTTTAAGCTTAGTAATAAACCTATTCATTTCTCCTCCTTTAATCCAATACAAAACTATTTATCAGTTAAGCCTACCGGAATACAGTCCTACCTTTTTATTCGTACCGGTAGTTCTTGTTGTTCAGAACCTTTATCCTCCAGATTCAACAGGATTTTCTCTGGCGACCCGTCAGCTCCGGCGAATAGAAAATTGTGGTCATAATTAACCTTGGGCTTCACTACGGAATTTATACTGGCCATATAGTCGCCCGTCTCGGTAACCAGTGTGATTCTTCCCCTCATTGGAATTTTCTTGTATGACTCATTGCAGATATTTGCCCTCAGGTTTATTCCCTCTGCACAGTACTCAATTTCCTCAAGCTTGAGTTGAATATCACTATTCCTGCCAATAAACATCGAGACAGGTTCAAGGTTAAACTTTTTTAAAATTCCATTCAGGCTGATTCTCCAGCCGTCTGGTGTGTTCTTCAAGTACAGGGATTGTTTACGTCTTTGCGTAACACCCTGGTC
>JAWLGL010000101.1:0-7483 GCA_041685035.1 Clostridia bacterium | reverse complement strand
GCATTCACTGCCACAATGATACCGGAATGGCTGTTGCCAACTCCATAATGGCGGTTGAAGCCGGTGCGGTTCAGGTACAGGGGACATTTAACGGGTTTGGTGAAAGGTGTGGGAATGCCAATCTATGCACCATAATTCCTAATCTTCAGTTGAAAAGGGAGTTCTCTTGTATACCGCAGGAAAACATGAAAAGGCTGACCACCACGGCAAGGTTTGTAAGTGAAGTGGCAAATATTGTACACAATGAGCGGGCGCCTTATGTTGGAAACTGTTCATTTGCGCACAAGGGCGGCATGCATATAGATGCAGTCAACAAGAATCCTGCCTCATTCGAACATGTAGACCCATCTTCAGTGGGTAATGAGCGTAGGATACTTATGTCAGAGGTTTCAGGAAGAAGCACTATACTATCTGCAATAAATGAAATAGAGCCTGGACTGCAGAAAGACTCAGACCAGACAAAAAGGATTATACAGAGGTTGAAGGAACTTGAACATGAAGGATACCAGTTCGAAGGGGCCGAAAGTTCATTTGAACTGATGGTAAGGAAAGAACTTGGCAAATATAAAAGCTTCTTTGAACTGGAGAACTTCAAAGTGGTAATCACCGACCCCAATATGGAACGGTTAAGTGCTTCAGCCATAATAAAGGTAAAGGTTGGTGATTGCACAGAAATAACCGCTGCAGAAGGAGACGGGCCTGTTAATGCCCTTGACAGGGCTCTAAGAAAGGCGCTGGAAGTGTTTTACCCACAATTAAAGAATATGTACCTGACCGACTTCAAGGTGAGGGTATTAGACTCGGAAGCTGCAACGGCAGCCAAGGTCAGGGTGCTGATTGAGTCAACCGACGGGAAAAAACTCTGGAGTACGGTGGGGGTATCTACAGATATAATCAACGCTAGCTGGAAGGCGTTGGTGGATTCCATTGAATACATGCTGATAAAAAATGGCCTGAACAAGGGAGAAGAGTAAGACTGGCCTTAAATAGTTCAGAGTTCAAGGTTTAGAGTTGAGAGTCAATTTATAGCGAAATTTAGTAGCCCACGCACACGGCTGGGACTTGAACCCAGCCCAAGCGTGGGCCTACAGGAAGCCAACAGCCAACAGCTAATGACCAATAGCCAAATTAAGGGGGAGACAATTATGGGTATGACAATGACGCAAAAAATACTGGCAGACCACTGTGGCGCTTCACACTTGAGAGCTGGAGATTTAATCAAGTCCAGAGTGGATTTGGTGCTGGGTAATGATATTACCACGCCGGTTGCCATCAGAGAATATAGAAAGGCTGGGCTGGATGAGGTTTTTGACAGGGAGAAGATTGCGCTGGTTCCAGACCATTTTACACCCAACAAGGATATAAAATCGGCTGAGCAATGTAAAATTTTAAGGGAGTTTGCACAGGAGAAAGGCATTGTAAACTATTTTGAGATTGGTGAGATGGGAATAGAGCATGCTCTTCTGCCCGAAAAGGGCTTGGTGGTTGCAGGCGATGTAGTCATAGGAGCCGACTCGCATACCTGCACCTATGGTGCACTAGGCGCATTCTCAACAGGAGTGGGGAGCACCGATATGGCAGCTGCAATGGCCACCGGAGAGACATGGTTTAAGGTGCCGGGAGCAATAAATTTTGTCCTGACAGGCAAGCTGTCCAAGTGGGTAAGCGGGAAAGATGTAATACTTCACATAATAGGAAAGATTGGAGTTGACGGAGCACTTTACAAATCCATGGAATTCACCGGAAAGGGTGTCGGGGAATTATCTATGGATGACAGGTTTTCGATTGCCAATATGGCAATTGAGGCAGGGGCCAAGAATGGCATATTTGAAGTGGATGAAAAGACAGTATCTTATATAACTGAACATTCCGCTAAACCCTACAGGATTTATAAGGCTGATGATGATGTCCAATACGACGAGACTTTTGAAATTGATTTAGGGCAAATCAAATCTACAGTTGCATTTCCGCATCTTCCGGAGAATACGCGTACTATAGATGATGTTGGAGATATTAAAATAGACCAGGTAGTAATCGGGTCATGCACAAACGGAAGGCTGGAGGATTTAAGAACAGCGGCTGAAGTATTCAAAGGTAGAAAGGTGTCAAAGGGAGTAAGGTGTATTGTATTTCCTGCTACCCAGAAAATATACCTTGACGCCATGAGAGAGGGTCTTCTTGAGATATTTGTAAATGCCGGCGCAGCTGTAAGTACTCCTACGTGCGGACCTTGTCTGGGAGGACATATGGGGATACTGGCCAGGGGAGAAAGAGCTGTTGCAACAACCAACAGGAATTTTGTGGGCAGGATGGGCCATGCCGAGAGCGAAGTATACCTGGCAAGCCCTGCTGTTGCTGCCGCCTCGGCGGTTGCCGGTAAAATTGCAGGGCCGGAGGAACTGGGAATATAGAGGCTGCAGATAATTAGAAATTAGATTAAAAGGAGGTAACCCTGTAATGAATAAAGTAAAGGGCAAGGTAATTAAATATGGTGACAATATAGATACAGATGTAATTATTCCGGCGAGGTATCTCAATTCTTCTGATCCTGGAGAACTCGCGCTCCACTGTATGGAGGATATTGACAGGGATTTTGCAAGCAAGGTCCAGTCCGGAGGCATAATGGCTGCCGGTAAAAATTTCGGATGCGGGTCATCAAGGGAACATGCTCCTATAGCAATCAAGGCTTCGGGCATATCGTGTGTGATTGCAGAGACATTCGCAAGGATTTTTTACAGAAATGCCATAAATATTGGTCTCCCGATTGTGGAGTGCCCCGAAGCTGTGAGGGAAGTAACCGAGGGTGACATGATTGAGGTTGATTTTGACAGTGGAGAAATAACCAATGTGACAAAAGGCAAGACATATAAGTCGACACCCTTCCCTGAATTCATGAAAAAACTTATGGCATCCAATGGTTTAATGAACTATATCAAGGACTACAGACCAGAATAAGAACCAGAGATAATAACCATCGGCATATACCTGGAATAATGTGGCTTGGAATTTTGTTATACAATTGAGTAAGTTCGTGATAAAATTAACTGCAGAAGGCATATTTCTTAGGAGGAGTAATAATGTCATCGTATGATATGGATAGAGGGCCCGGAGGTATAATTGCCGACCTTTCGGCTCAAAGGATAAAAGGCCAGCTATATGAAGGTAACAAGGTTCGTTTCAGGCATCACAACACACCAGAATATATTGTGGCTGAAGTTATAGAGGTATCGGAATTCGATTTCAAGATAAAATCAAGCCAAAGGCTTATACAGTCTACCGTTTTACCGGGTGACCATGTCGCGGTTAATTTTATCAGTAAGTCGGGAGAGGAATTACAGATTAATGGAGTTATTGAAGAAGCCCGCGCTGCATTTCCCCAGTATTATAAGATTAAAGTAATGAGGATGGAGAATTTCAGGGATGCCAGAAAGAACCGGAGGTATGCGGTTAATATTTGTTGTGACATTACCGATGAAAACAGGGAATTTTTCGGAATTATAAAGAATATCAGCATGTCAGGCTTCAGGATGTTTACCAAAGACATGATTGAAGACAGGAAAAATATAAATGTTAAGATGTATTTTAATGAAGATACAAACATTGATATATATGCAGGCCTGGTCAGAAGTAAACAGTTGATGAACTCTTTTGAGTATGGGCTGGTTATACTTGGAACTAGTGACCAGGGAAGAGGAGAACTGAGAGAAATCATTAGCAGACTAAAAAATATTGAAGAAAATTTATAGGCCCAGCAGTTGCAAAAAAAATTCTTGACGGTATTATGGTTCTATGGTAAATTATATATACTTCTTGCGGGTCTTTTTTTTATGTCTGAAAGTTATAAACGAGAAAAATTATATTTTGCGATATAAGGCGTAGATGGAGGTGTGGCCAAATGAGGGTAAAAATAACACTGGCATGTTCGGAGTGCAAGCAAAGAAATTACCATTCAATGAAAAATAAGAAGAATGACCCTGACCGCCTTGAAATGAAGAAGTATTGTAGGTTCTGTCAGAAGCATACTCCACATAAGGAAACCAAGTAGGAGGGTGTTGGCTTCACAGCTGAAGGGTTGGAAGTTATTACAGGCAAGAGTGTTAATGGAATACATTACAGGGAACCACCAAAGTTCAGGGAGGTGGAAGAGGTAACATGACCGAACAGAATACCACCGCAAAATCGGTAAATATTAAAAGGTACTACAAGGATACCGTTGGAGAACTGAAAAAGGTAGTGTGGCCTACACGGTCGCAGTTAGCCAACAGCACTGTCGCAGTCATAGGAGCGGTTATAGTTGTTGGAATCTTCATCTGGATATTTGATGCAGGATTAAACATACTTATAACAAGGCTGCTAGGCGTGCAGTAATTCAGACTTTATAAAAGGAGGGTAAGCTGCGAAGCTTATTGAACATATGTCTGAGAATCCAAAATGGTTTGTGGTTCATACCTATTCAGGGTATGAAAACAAGGTAAAAGCAAATCTTGAAAAAATAGTAGAAAACAGGGGTCTGCATGACGAGATACTGGACATTGTCGTACCCATGGAGGAGCAGATTGAGATTAAAGACGGAAGGAAAAAAGTGTCTTTAAAAAAGGTGTTCCCGGGATATGTTCTTATTAAGATGGTTATGAATGACGAGTCCTGGTATGTAGTCAGAAATACAAGAGGAGTTACCGGATTCGTTGGTCCGGCCTCGAAACCTGTTCCGCTTACTGATGAAGAGATAAAAGCCATGGGTGTTGAAGAGACAGCGCCCAAAGTTGACTATGAGGTTGGCGATAATGTAAGAGTTATCTCCGGTCCTTTGGAAAACTTCATTGGAGTGGTCGAAGAAATAAACATGGAGAAGAAGAAGGTAAGGGTATCTGTTTCTATGTTTGGTAGGGAAACGCCAGTTGAACTGGAATTTTTACAGATTCAGAAGATGTAGTCTAGGAGGTTATAAGTTATGGCAAAGAAAGTTACTGGTTATGTTAAGTTGCAAATACCTGCCGGTAAGGCATCACCGGCACCACCAGTAGGGCCTGCGTTAGGTCCTCATGGAATAAATATAATGGCATTTGTAAAGGAATTTAATGAAAGAACAGCCAAGGAGGCTGGTCTGGTAATTCCTGTTGTAATGACAGTTTACTCAGACAAGTCATTCACCTTTATTACCAAGACGCCGCCGGTTGCTGTTCTGCTTAAAAAGGCAGTGAAGATAGAAAGCGGCTCTGCAAGGCCTAACAAGGATAAGGTGGCAAAGGTTTCTAAGGAAGCCGTAAGGCAGATTGCCGAGCAGAAAATGGTTGACCTTAACGCAAATACTGTAGAGGCAGCCATGAGCATGGTTGCCGGAACTGCAAGAAGTATGGGAATAGTTGTAGAAGACTGAGTTTTAAACTGTAGGAGGGCAGTAAGCCCGCTAATACTACTTTAGGAGGAATAAAGAATGAAAAGAGGAAAGAAGTATACCGAAAGTGTAAAGCTGGTGGACAGAGCCAAGTATTACGAACCGGCTGAAGCAATTGAACTTGTACGAAAGACGGCAAAGGCAAAGTTTGATGAGACAGTTGAAGCTCACATTAAGCTGGGTGTTGACTCAAGGCATGCCGACCAGCAGGTAAGAGGAGCTGTTGTACTTCCTCATGGAACTGGAAAGAAAATCAAGGTTCTGGTATTTGCCAAGGGCGACAAGGCTAAGGAAGCTGAAAAAGCTGGTGCCGATTATGTAGGTGCAGAGGACCTGGTAACCAAAATCCAGGGTGAAAACTGGTTCGACTTTGATGTTGTAGTAGCAACACCGGATATGATGGGAGTTGTAGGACGTCTTGGTAAAGTGCTTGGGCCAAAAGGCCTTATGCCCAATCCTAAAGCCGGAACAGTTACTATGGATGTAGCCAAGGCCATTGCTGACATTAAGGCAGGTAAGATAGAATACAGGCTGGATAAGACCAATATTATTCACTGCCCCATAGGCAAAGCTTCTTTTGAGGAAGCAAAGCTCAAGGAAAACTTTAAGACCCTGCTGGAGGCTGTTATCAAGGCTAAACCACCTGCGGCAAAGGGACAGTATCTTAGAAGTGTTACCATTGCATCAACAATGGGACCCGGTATGAAAATAAATCCAACAAAAGTACTGGACTAATGCAGTGTAGTATTGTATAATGCTAAATGTTTCAATTTAATATGTGCCATAGACAGTAGGTGCTGACGCTTAATAGAACTCGTTTCATCCTACCGAGGTAAAAAGCAAACTGCTTTGCATTGTTCTGGAATTTGTTTTTCTGGAGTTCAAGCCCTCTCTGTCTATGGATGGAGAGGGTTTTTAGTTAAGTTTACCACGTTTTATGTTAGTAGAGGAGGTGAGATGAATAGTGCCAAGTGAAAAGATACTTAACCGGAAGAAAGAAGAGGTTGTTGAGCTGAGCGAGAAGATGAAAAAGGCTCAGTCCTTCATACTTGCTGACTACAGGGGCATAAATGTCCAGGATGTAACACAGCTCAGGAACAATTTAAGAAAGAGCGAGGTAGAATATTCGGTAGTAAAGAATACTCTGATGAGGTTTGCAGCCAAGGAGAATGGGATGGAGGACCTGATGGCTCATCTTGAAGGTCCTACGGCAATAGCAATAAGTTATACTGACCCTGTTTCCCCTGCCAAGATTTTGACCGAATACAACAAAAAGCATGAAAACTTTAAATTAAAAGCCGGATATGTTGAAGGCAGGGTAATCAATGCTGATGAAATCAAGAAGCTGGCAAGTATTCCTCCAAGGGAGGAACTTGTTGCAAAGGCTCTGGGAAGCCTGAATTCTCCAATTGCCGGTTTGGTAAATGTACTGCATGCAAACATAAGAGGATTGGTAATAGCTCTAAATGCAGTCGCAGAAAAGCAAGCCGCAAATGCGTAATTGGCTATTGGCTATTAGCTATTGGTAAAAAGCCAAAGGCTAAAGGCCAAAAGCCAAAGGCTAACAGCCAACAACAAATTTCAAAAATATATAATTTAGGAGGAAATTGAAATGGCGGTTGATAAAGTTACAAAATTGATTGATGAGGTTAAGAAACTGACAGTGCTGGAGCTTTCAGAACTTGTAAAGGCTCTTGAGGAGGAGTTTGGTGTTTCAGCAGCAGCACCTGTTGCTGTTGCAGCAGCGCCTGCTGCAGGAGGAGCTGCCGCTGGGGCAGCAGAAGCTGAACAGACAGAGTTCACCGTTGTTCTTAAAGAAGCTGGAGCAGAGAAAATCAAGGTAATCAAGGTAGTCAGAGAACTTACCGGCCTTGGGCTCAAGGAAGCAAAAGATCTTGTTGATGGGGCTCCCAAGCCTGTAAAAGAAGGCGTATCCAAGGAAGAAGCAAACGAAGCCAAGGAAAAACTCGCTGAAGCAGGAGCTGCAGTAGAAGTTAAATAAGGTTGCAAGTCATATGTATCAAACTACTCCCCCTTGAATATAAATAAACAAAAGGGGGAGTAGTTATTTTTGACAGGGCTATTGCG
>JAWLGL010000100.1:0-7528 GCA_041685035.1 Clostridia bacterium | reverse complement strand
CAAGCCAGAAAATATTATATAGTATCGAAAAAAACTATACAAGAATTTATTTCAACCTTGCCCTTGCAAGAACGCCTATATTTCCGTTAACCTCCAGAACACTGTTATCTATCAGAAGTTCAACATCACTGCTGCATGAAGAAACTCTGACCTTTACCGGAGCTTCTACCTCGGTCCCGTCAACTTCAATCAGGTCTGCATCCCTTACCTGAACACTCACCTGCCTATCTCCATCAAAACTGACGGCTCTTGTCCCGTTGACCATCACCCACAGGTTATCCATGCTTTCATGGTTAACCAGCTCTATTACCAGTACTCCCTTGTCATATAAGACATCGGTCTTGTCCAGGAAAACGCCCTCTACCTTCTCTTCTCCTGTAAGCAGTACCCTGATATCCGGATTTGTCATAAGAATCTGGGCGGCAACAAGCAGTACCAGACAGACCAGAAAGCAGATTAAGAGAAACTTTTCCACCTTTGGCCCTTCCAGACTCAATATCTTCAATCCCGGTCTTTTTCTTCTATTCTTCATTTAACCACATGACCTCCCGTTCAATAATTTCAGACACAAAAAAGTGAGCACCTATTATAATTAATATGCTCACAACATAAAATAATACTCTTCTTTGAGGGTATTCCTTGACCGTCTGAGATTGCCACGCTGCTCTCGCAATGACACTTCGTGGGGAGTCAGTAGGTCTGGGCAAAAATGTACTTACTTCGAAGAGTTCCTGAAGCACTCCGAACTCTTAACCCTCAACTCTCAACTCAAATACTCTTTTGCAGCTTCCGGAGGAAAATTGCCCGAATAGATAATCTCAAGCAGCTTACTCAGCTTTCTCAAGGCATCGCAGGCCTGGGCCTGGCTGATGACCGAGTTTTCCAGTGCATCCGCAACTTCATCTATGTCAAGTATATGCACTTTGCCGTCAGGTGTAATTTTTACATCGACAAGGAGGTCGGTAAAAGTATATGTATTGGTTTCCCTTTCAATATCTACATCAATAATATCGCAGTACCAGTATGCAAACTGCCCGTCTTTATCAAAGAATCTGCTTATTTTATATCCTTCCTTCAGGAAGGAAAAAGATATTCCGCCCGATATATCCTCCCGTGGGCGGATAACCTTCCATCTGGTTACCATAAGCTTCTCATCCAGATAGAGCACTTCATCGCCGGAGATATCAACAGTTTCATCCGGAATAAACCTTCTTCTCAGTATTCTCAGCTTCTCCATGTTATGGGTTCCTTATAAGCCTCTTATCAACGACGCGGACGTTCTGGCCAGACTCCCTGTAGATTGCGCCGTATCCTCCCGATTTGTATACATAGTTTCCGGGTGCAAAGAACTTTCTTATGACTTGTGCCGCCGGAGATGTTTCATGAGTAAAGTAATACAGCAAAGCACTTTTTTGCGCATTAACATCGATTGTAACTGTATTACCTGCAGCATTGTTAATTTCTATGCCTCCAAGGGCAATTATAGGTCCGTAGAAGGTAAAGCTGCTGCCTGGTGAAATAGTCACTTTCCCCTTTGTATATATGACTCCCTTGTAACCATTTATACCGTTGGACAGTATGGTAGAACCGGCTCCACCAATAGTAATATCAGCACTTCCCTGCGTAATATAAAAATAATACTGAGATGCATCATCTTTAACAGTGTATGGGTCTGACGGAAGCGAGGACAGAATCCTGTGTTCATCGGTGTACTCATCTTCTCTGGTAGGAGCAGTATTCACGTCATATCCCGAGTCCCCAATATTGTCTTCAATATATGCCTTTAACAGTTCCAGCTTCTCCTGGGCTTCAACATGCTTACTTTTTACCACATCACTTACAGGGTCATATGTTGATTTTGAGACAAAGGCGCGGTAGTCGTCCAAATCGTAAAGAGGACTGCTGAACTGCGCAAAATTTGCAGTGCTGGCAGAAGCACCGGTTGGCATAGCACCCAGTGTCCAGTAGGACTTGTCATTTGCATTGATGATATACTGTGCGAAGTGCCTTTTACTTTCGTCAAGTCTTATACCTCTTCTACTCACACTCTGGTTAAACTGGATGGGGTCGCGGGCAGATACATAGGCATAGTAGTAGAAATGCTTCTGAAGCAGTGTTTTCAGCAGCGGGTCTTCATAGTCCGGATTTCCGTCTGCGTCGTATTTACAGAAAAGGTTGATGGACGAGCTTGCATCGTCCTTTACTACCCAGTTTTTATAATCCGTATCGCTCACATTGTTCTCGTATTGGCTGTCATTAAACTCATCCTCATCCAGCCTGTATTTATATATATTATAGTTCTGTCCGATGGTAGTGCTTTCACCTGTCTTGAAGGCATACTCCCTGGAGTCACTGCCGGTATAAGTAACATTACCAAGAAAAGCAGCCCCTCCAATCCAGGCACTTCCATCAATATCTATGGTGGGGGTGCTTGACGGATTCTCTACAATAATTGCCGAGCTCCTGTTAACATATTCTGCGCCGTCATTAAGGCCGTAGTAGTCTTCTGCTATAGCTATCGCGTGACCCGTGCCGCTGACCTTGATATCATTAAAGGTTGAAAGGCTTCCACCTATATTAATATGATTATTGGTGGTATTACTATCCACTAGAAGGGTGTCGCAGATAACACTTCCTGCAGCGGAAAAGTTGGCACTGCTTCTTGGGAATCTTAGATAGGCTCTGGTTTCAATATCACCATCAACTGCTACACTTTTATTGTTACTGTCGATGGTTATACCCCTGTAGGTATTCTCCGGAACCACTATCTGGGCAGCCTCAGTGTCATCAGGCATTCCTCCGAATGCATAGATACCCCCGTTTAAATTAACCGGCCCTGCCCCACGCAGTCTGACTTCCTGAACAGAAACAAGCGCCTTGTCGAAAAGCCTGTTGCTTATCTCAACCGGAGCTATACTGTCTTCAGTATGCAGGGTAGCTGACTCAAAGGCAGTTGAGCTCAGTTCATATACTACCCGGAGGTTTTTCTGGATACTAACCTTGCTGTTTTCTGTACAGATTGTATATGTGATGCTGGGCTGGGAGTAATAGTTGTTGGCTTCATCAAAATAATCATCAGGGGAATCGGGATGACTACATACTTGGTTAAGCCAGTTTCCTTCTTCTGACGAGAGTACCTTCTCCGGCTCTACGCTCACTTTCCTGAAGACGGCCGGTGTGGCTGTATCATCGGGCATAATACTGTCAAAATGGGTCTTTACATCGGTATTGTTTTCCAGTATACCCTCTTCATCCATTATTTTAAGTTTAAAGGCAATATCATAGAGTGCCTTTGCAACCATTTCCCCCTCGCTGCTCTCAAGAGCAGTGCCCAAATTAGTTTTAATATCATCCTTACTATAGTTGACTACAACAGTTCGTCCATAAGTTGCTGCTTCCTGCCCATAATACCTGTCTATCAAATCAATCAGGCCACCGGTATTATCATTCAACTCGGTAGTGGCTTCATCTTCGTATATTGTATTATTAAGATTCTTAAGTATATCTCCAACCTCAGTTTCTAATTCTTCAAAAACGCCCTGTGAAAGTGCTTCGGTTTTGGCATAAAGCTTTTCAGATGCTTCAAAGGCCTGGGTCAGCTTGAAATAACCCAGGGTAACAAACATCATGGTTGCCCCCACGATAACTATGGCCGAAACCATTACTATCATCAGAACCAGGCTTGTACCTTTAGATTCTGTTTTTAAGCTTTTAATAAGCTTGGTAAATAACATAAACGAAACACACCTTCCACAATATTATTCCATAGTCTTGGATATCCTGATAATTTCTCTCTCAACCAGTGGTTCGGTGTCGGTCGATTTCTTTTTAATAGTTACTACATAGGTATTTCTATAGGCAAAATCCTCTGCGAAGTCAGGACTGCTTGTGTCTACTGCATTGTTCAGACGAACATTCTTATCAAGGTTGATATTGGGTTGATTAAATCCCCCTACTGCGCTCATATCATAATAGATGTTTATTGCCTGAGGATTACTTGTACAAAGATTATAAATTTTGAGGTCAATCTTGTTTGACTCTGGAGTACTCCATTTGTTGACAAGCTTTATATTCCTTGCAGAAGCAGAAGGATCAGTATAAAACTGTTCGGGAATGGTTACCGGTGCCCCTGACAGCTTTTCATAAGGGTATATTTCAAGTCCGGTATCCTTAAAAACCAGACTGAACTGTTTTACCGGTACGCCTCCCTCAGTATATGTATAGTTGAGCTCTCCACCGATGCCATAAGTAGTATCCTGGACATTATTATCGTATTTTTTTACTACAATATTATTGGATACAGTATCCCAGAATTCAATCTGATAATGCTGTTCAAACCAAACCGGCGCTGTGCTTCCAAGTGCAATCTGTTCATTGGCCGTTGTTCCTGCCTTTAATTTGCATGCAACAATATAATCATTATTATTGATGGTCTTGGTTACTTCTCCGTCAAGCACCAGTCCTTCAGCTGCAATACCTGCTACTTCTATAGAATCGCTCATACGCTGAGCAAGGATGGTAGCTTCGGTCTTTTGCTTGGAGAATGTATTTGCCCTCACTGAACTTATTATTGACTGAATCACTGGAACGCTGATAATCCCGACCAAGGTTACCACCACAATAAGTTCCAAAAGGGTAAGGCCTTTTTTTGAAGCAAGTTTTTTCATAACTACCTACTTCCTCTGGTGACTTTTATTTTATTTCCTCCGATACATATCCTTCAATCCTATTAACCGTTATTCTCCTGTCGGCAGGGTCGTCATCCTCTACAACTACTTTAACCGGGATATCGGTCTTGTTTCTTACATTTATCTTTACTCCCGACTTATCCTGGGTATTTGAATTCTTATAGCCTACTGCCTTAATAATTATCGCGCTTCCGAACAAGGGTTCAAATGATTCGGTGCTTGTTTTTGTAGGATACCTCATGGTATCGGTGCTGTATTTGTAGCTGTACTTACCATCCTTCCCTTCGAATGTAAAGTCTGCAGTCATTGTTCCGTTCTTGTTTTCATATATGGCCTTTGATGCAGTCCCCTTCTTTCCCAGGACAAGCGATGGAGTGTCTGATTTAACCGGGCTGACTATAACGTAGAAGTCATTGGTAGGCCTGACTACACCCGTACCTGTACCTCTGACCATATCAAGCGGGGTATTATCAAGCAGAGCAAAAGGACTCATTCCTTCATAAGGGGTGAACAGGTTGGGTTTGGGCATCTCGTTCATTGACGGCTTATATTTCTCTATATCTTCCTCTTTGTTCAGCTTCAACCCTGTTGACTTGTAGGTAAGAAAATTAAGCGTCATGTTGACCCTGAGATTTGGGTCTGCAGCATCAGGCTTATCGGAAAAGGAAATGCCCATTTCTGAAATTGTTACTTTCGGCCTGCAGTTTGCTATATTGTTCAGCACCTCTTTCAGGGAACTGTAAGCAGTTTCCATGCCGACCTTCACACCTACCTGGTCAACTGCGCTGCTTGCCGTACTCATATTTCCTCCATTGGAGCCTTCCTTCCTGTTCTCTTCAAATTGTATACTGCTCATCTCAACTGCAGGACTGCCTTCGGGAAGCTTGGTTCTTATTTCCTTCAAGACCGCAATAATATCCTCATATGTTAAGGCACGAGGAAGTGTCTGTTCCAGCCACAGTTCCTGCATCTTATACATCTGCTTTTCGTCGTTTTCAAAACGGTTGACAAGGATTTGCTTGTTTTCATAATCCCCTATCCTTGCTACTGTCTCACTAACCTCTCCATGCAGCACCTCAATTCTGTTTTTCATAGGTATATAAGCAAGAAAATACACTGCAGCAACAAACGCACACAGAACAAAAATAATCAGAAACTTCTTTTCCTTTTGGCTTATTTTTACCATGCTTATTACTCCTTTTGCACATATTTTAAACTAAGGGTAAATGAACGGGGCGGTTCACCCGAATCTTCTTCGCTTGTATTTGCAGACAAGCCATCTATGGCAATTTCAGTAAAACTCCCCGACTTTCTCAACGAATTCATGTAATCTGCTGCAGCAATATCATCCTTTGCAACTCCCTGGATAACTACTTCCGACTTGTCATCCGACACCATTATGCTGGTCAAAGTTACCCTTTTAGGAGTCTTACCCTCCAACATTTCCAATAAATCAAGGTAATATCTATCCTTTTTCAGCAGGCTTCTTTCTATTTCTCCCTTCAGGTTAATTCCCTCTTTTATAGCTCTGATTTCCTGTGCCTTGCTGTCGATTTTTTCCATTTCCTTGGCTTTGCTCTCAAGTTCCCCTTTCTGCACGCCTAAAATATACATCTGTACCAGCGGCACTATTACTACAATTGCAAGAAACAGCACTGCAACAACACTGCATACAACCTGAAGCATGTGCCTTTCCTTTTTAACTTGCTCATCCAAGTAATGTTCTGGAATCAGGTTAAGGTCTTTCATGTGTTATCCCATCTCCCCCTATTTTTTTGTTCGGATTACCGCGCCCAAGACATTGGCCATAAAAATTTCATTCTCTTCAAGGTTCTTGCGGCTCTTGTTTATGACACAGGTTAAAGGTTCAAGGTAGCCGGTCTTTATTCCCGTACTGTCGGAGATGAACTTGCCTATTCCCTTTACCCTGGCTCCTCCTCCGGTCAGCAGCAGCCGGTTTATTACATTTCCCGTATTTCGCGATATGTAGAACTCCAACAATTTATTGACCTGCCCGCTGAAATCGTTCATCAGCTTTGATATCTCATGCGCAGCCACCTTGCTCTCGTCTTCCAGGACGACATCTTCGGCTTTGAATACAACATACTGTTCAAGCCTTGTTCTGATTTGTTCTTCTGCATCCTTGAACTTCAGATTAAAATGCTGCATCATCACCTCGGTCAGGTCGTTGATTCCAAACTTGACCATTCTCTCAAACTTGAATTTCCCACCGTCGATTATTATCACCCTTGATGTGGATGCACCAAGGTCTATAACTGCCAGTGAGCCGTTATTCTCAGGTTTGGACAAGCCCATCTCAAGTGTCACGAATTTAGCCAGAGTGTTTGCAGAAATATCCATTACATCAATCTTCATTTCTAATTCATTCATCAGATTTATGTACCCATCAAGAATATCATTTGGAACAGCCACAATAAACACCCTGTATTTCTTTCCATCCTCTTCGGATATTTCCTCAATTATCTTGTAATCGACCTTGTAGGCTGTCAGGTCAACCGGGAAGTATTGGTCGGCTTCAAACATGATTACGTTTTTAAGTTCTTTTTCGGTCATCTTGGGTAGAACCACTTCCCTGTCAATTATGGAATCACCGGTTACAAGAACTACTGCGCCTTTTGACCTTAATCTTTTAATATCCACCTGATGGCTGACTGCCTCAGCAATCAAGTCAAGCTTCAGTATTCTTCCATTTTCAAATGAATTGGGAGGCGTCGGTATAATCCAGAAATCACTTACGACTATTTTGTTCTTGTCGTATACAGCATCTGCAATTTTTATATTTGCCGCCCCAATATCGACAGCTATGTAGCCCTTTGAAG